>JAFGDX010000549.1 GCA_016931875.1 Prolixibacteraceae bacterium | reverse complement strand
TGATTTTTAGCGAACAAAATATTCCTGAAATCCCCGAGGCCGATGTGGTGTGTTTTGGCATGTGGCTGGAACCGGAAAAAGCAACCAATCACGGGGTGTTTTTTACACGCAGAGATGCACCGGAAAAACTGGAGATGATGTTGCAAAAACCATCCATCGCCCGGATTACCGAGTTGATACAAAGCTATTATTTTCTTATGGACATTGGTATCTGGCTTTTAAGTCCGCGTGCCGTCCGCATGCTGATGAAAAGATCCGGCTGGGAAAACCAGGCCTACCATAATGGGATTCCGGATACGTTTGATTTGTACGGTGAATTTGGCATTTCAATGGGAGAACACCCCGAAGGGAAAGACACGGATATTCAAAGCCTGAAAGTGGCGGTAGTCAATCTTGAGGGAGGCGAGTTTTATCATCTGGGAAATACCGCCGAGTTGGTTTTGTCTAACCTGGCCATTCAAAACCGCATTACCGACCAGCGGGAAATCTGGCATAAACGAATCAAACCCCATCCGTCCATTTTTACTTTGAATGCCGATACACGGGTGGTATTTACCCCTTCCAGTAAAAATATATGGATTGAGAACGCCTGTATTCCTGAAACCTGGACCCTCACCGAAAATCATGCTTTAACAGGAGTGCCTGAAAATACCTGGCAAATAAAACTGCCACCCGGGCGGTGTCTTGATTTTGTTCCGGTAAATCACAACGGATTTGCCCTGCGAAATTATGGCTATTTCGATGTGTTCCGCGGCGAAATGAACGACGGTCAAACACGGTTTATGGATGAATCGCTGCAACAATGGCTGGCAAAACGGCATCTGCAAAATGCATTGGTGAACTTTCAGCAGGATACTGATATTCAGGAATTGCCCTTGTTTCCCGTGCTGCAAAAAGAAAATGTAACTGCCGGATTTTTACAGTGGTTACTTGATACCCAACCGGAAGAAAACCCGGAATATACAGCGTTATGGCTTTCGGCCCGCCGGTTGAGCGCCGATGAATTAAGCGTTTTTTGCAGCCTGGCGGAAGCGGAACAACAAAGAAAAAAATACCACCTTCAGAACCTGGAACTGCTGGCCCGGAATCACCGGTATTCGGTTTTTTACCAGCTCGATTTAAAACGGCTTGCCGCGGAATATGCTGCCAACAATCTGGCGTTGCCCGCTCCTCCGGAAACCCCATCATCAGAATGGACTTCCATCCACGACCAAATGTTCAGGGCTGCATTTTTAAGAACAAAAAATCAGGAGGGAACCAGGCATGAAGAAAAAGCCTTTTCCTTGCTCCACGATAATATACTTCAACCGTTTTATCAGAATACGGTCGATCCTGTTATCAATTTGCTCCCCGACCAGATTGCCTGGGGAAGAAGCCCGGTGCGGCTCGATTTGGCGGGTGGCTGGACCGACACACCGCCGTATTGTATGATGCACGGTGGAAAAGTGCTGAATGTGGCAGTGGAACTCAACGGACAACCACCGCTCCATTGTTATGTGAGAGCCATTGAAAAGCCGGAGATTGTCCTGCGTTCCATCGATTTGGGAGCCCGCGAAACCATTACAACATTTGAAGAGTTGCGTTCTTTTACCAAAATCCGCTCGGCATTTTCCATTCCTAAAGCAGCGCTGGCACTGGCAGGGTTTGTCCCTGAATTTTCAACCCGGAAGTTTTCTTCGTTACAACAACAGTTGCAGCATCTGCAAAGCGGGCTGGAAATAACTATCCTTTCGGCGGTGCCCAAAGGTTCAGGGCTGGGAACAAGTTCCATTCTGGCAGCCACCGTGCTGGGAACCCTGTCGGAAGTTTGTTGCCTCAACTGGGACAAACAGGAAACCGGCTACCGAACCCTGGCGCTTGAACAACTCCTGACGACGGGTGGCGGCTGGCAGGACCAGTACGGAGGTTTGTTTGAAGGAATAAAACTCCTGGATACATCACCGGGAAATCAGCAATTACCGCGTGTGAAATGGCTTCCCGATGCCTTGTTTTGCGATTCGCTTTACAACCAGCAGATGTTGTTGTATTATACCGGAATTACGCGTATGGCCAAAAATATTTTAGGAGAAATCGTTCGCGGTATGTTTTTAAATTCCAGACCGCATTTGGCTATTCTGGAAGAGATGAAACAACACACCGAACAAACGTATGAAGCCGTTTTGCAAAAAGATTTTCAATGCTTCGCGCAAAAAATAGAAACCAGTTGGAAACTCAACCAAAAACTGGATGCTGGAACCAATACACCCGAAATTCAGCAAATTATTGATAAAATTCAACCCTACATGCTGAGCCAGAAATTACTGGGGGCCGGTGGCGGCGGATTTATGCTGGTAATCGCAAAAGACAAAGATGCGGCCAGCCGTATCAAAAATATTCTTCAGCAAAATCCCACCAATAACCGGGCGCGTTTTGTCGGTTTTGAAGTATCCAAAACCGGGTTGCAGGTAACAAAAAGCTAACCGGGTTGTTTTGAAGAAGAGACAAGAAACGGTGAGGTTTGAGTTGGTTACCAGCTAAAAATAGAACAGAATAAAAATTAATAATCAGTAAAATGTTAACACATAGAAAATACGCATCCCTGATACTTTTGTGGTGTCTGTTTTTTCCCTTTTTAGTAGCGGGACAGGAAACCACACAGGTGTATATTTCAAATTCAACCCTGTTGTCTTCTGAAGATGAACTTCCGTTCTGGTTGTGGGCCAACCGCGACGGAATGGTAAAGCCCGGAGTTTCAACCCTGAATTTTACACAAATAGGAGGGAGCATCAACGGAACTTTTCAAAACCAACCCAACTGGAGTTACAACACTGGTGCCACTTTGGTAGCTGCTTTTGGCAGCGAACGTTATTTCCAGGTGAACGAGTTGTATGCCGCAATTGGTTTCAAAGGCTGGAAACTGGAAGGCGGAAAATGGCAGGACAAAATGCAACTGGGCGGCCTGTCGGTGTCCAACGGAAACCTTGCCCGAAGCCGGAATGCCCGGCCGGTTCCTAAAATCCGCTTTTCCACGGCGGGGTACAAACCCTTTCCCGGTTTGCAGGAATGGCTTGCGTTTCACTTTGAGTTTGACGAAGGTTTTCTGAATGACAATCGGGTTGTAGACAATGCGCACCTGCATCACAAATCGTTGTATTTTCGCATCCGGCCGGCACAAAACTGGTCAGTAGAAATGGGGGCCGAACATTTTGTGATGTGGGGCGGGACTTCAGAAAATGAAGAATACGGAAAACTACCGGCTGATTTTAAATCCTATCTGAAATACATTACCGGCCGTTCGGGCGGCAGCGAATT
>JAFGDX010000548.1 GCA_016931875.1 Prolixibacteraceae bacterium | reverse complement strand
CCGGACCTCGGAATTCGCTGGGATGACAATATGAAATCCATCATCGACCCGGAAGGAATGGCGGTGGTGAAATCATCGGAAGTGAATGGTGTTCCTTACGTTGATGTGTATAAGGAAACCGACTGGGCAAACCCGGTTTTTGATGAAAGCAGGCATTATTTGTGGCCCATCCCGCTCAGTGCCATTGCTCAAAATCCAAACATAGAGCAAACACCGGGCTGGAATTAAGCTGCTTTAAATCTATGTCAGCAACGATTAATCGATGATGTCGTTGAATAAATACAAAGCCGTAATTATTTAACGTTACGGCTTTGTTTCTATCTTTAATCGGAAATTATAAATTATCCTACATCAACTAAAACCATCAGAATCATGAAAATACAAAAAGAAGCTTTACTTTCCCTGGTTTGCCTGATGATACTTTTGCCCGTTTTTAACCGGGTTTCAGCACAGGAAGATGAGATACCCAAACTCGAAAATCCCATATCGGTTCAATATTTAAAGAAGAATCTGCGGAAAACACAACCACGCCTGGTATTAAATCCAGCAATTAAAAACAATCTTAAAAAGAAATTAAAAACCGATCCGGTTGTGCAAAATATGTACAAAGCCATACAGTTAAATGCAGAGAGTATTTACAACGAGCCTCTGCTGGAGCGGATAGTAGTAGGGCGCCGGCTGCTGGCCACATCGCGCGAAATGTTGTGGCGTGTGAATATGCTTGGCATGGTTTATCAAATGGAAAACGATAAAAAAGCGCTGGAGCGGCTAAACGATGAAGTTGTGGCGGTTTGTAATTTTTCCGACTGGAACCCATCTCACTTTCTTGACGTAGCCGAAATGTCGATGGCCGTTGCATTTGCCCTCGACTGGACCGCCGGAAAACTTCCGCAGTCAACCATCGATCGGGCAAAAACAGCGCTTATTGAAAAAGGCATCAAACCCAGCTGGCCCGCAAACGGCGAAAATCCGGGCTGGGCTTTTGGAACCAATAACTGGAACCAGGTGTGCAATGGCGGAATGATTGCCGCTTCGGTTGCCGTTGCCGAAAAAGAGCCTGAACTGGCCGCCAAAACCATTTCCCGCGCCATCGATGGAATGACTCATGCCCTGGTGGAATACAGCCCGGATGGGGTTTATCCTGAAGGATCAACCTACTGGGGCTACGGAACCAGCTTTTCGGTGGTAACGGCTGCCATGTTTGAAAGCGCTTTCGGAACCGATTTCGGGCTGGCCGATTATCCGGCATTTAAGGAAAGCGCCGTATTTCGTGTTTTAATGAATGCACCTTCGGGCTGGTACTACAATTTTGCCGATTGCGGCGACAAACGCAGCGAAAGCGGCGATGTTATTTTGGCCTGGTTTGCCTCAAAAACCGGAAATGCAACCTTTTTCGAAAAAGAACGGTTTTTGATGCCGGCTGAAGATATGGGAAAACTTTCCCGCCTGGGAGGAGCCGCGTTGGTGTGGATTTCTCAGTTCGCGGAAAATACCACGGAAAAAGCTCCCCTTGCATGGAAAGGCGAGGGAGATAACCCAATCGTAATTTTCAGGGGGGACGAAAATGATCCGCATAATTACTATTTTGGCGGAAAAGGCGGCCGCGCAACCACAAGCCACGGGAACATGGATGCCGGTTCGTTTATTTTTGAACTCAACGGTGTTCGCTGGGTGATCGACCCCGGAAACCAGGCCTACCACGAACTGGAAAAAACAGGCTTCGATTTGTGGGGAAGTTGCCAGGATTGTCAGCGCTGGACACTGCTTACCAAAAACAATTACGGGCACAGTACAATTACGGTTAATGGCGAACTCTTCATAAATAACGGCTTTGCGCCTCTTGTTGATTTCAGCGACGGTGAAAATCCCGAAGCAACCTTTGATTTATCGGCTGTTTACGGCGAAAATATGGGCAGTGTAAAACGTACGTTTCGAAAGGACAGCCCGGTTTCGGTGCTTATTAATGATGAACTTCAAACATCAGAAAATACGCAAATAATTACCTGGCAGCTGATGACTACCGCCGATATTGAAATTGTTGACGATGGTGCGGTTCTGACACAGGACGGGAAAACCCTCCGTGTGGAAAATCTGTCGCAACCGGATCTTGAGTTCTCCATAATTTCGCTCGATCCGGCACCTATGGAACTCGACCGGCAGATTGATAATTTAAAACGCCTGGAATTACGGGTTCCGGCATGGACACTTGAAAACGGAAAAGGAACAATTCAGGTGCGACTTTCAGGAGAATAAAAGTTGAACTTTGGAAACAGCAATGAATTGGCAAGCCATTATTTGTAGGGAATAAGAAATGAGTTTGTTATTTTCAACCTGTTTCTCGGAAACATTGCTTTTTTCGCTTTTGATTTTTCCTTTGAAATAAACGATGGCAATTCAGTGAAAAAAGAGAGAAAATTTAAACCTAAAACCAACATAAAATGAAAAATATATTTCTGTTTGTTATTTTCATTCTGTTCATTTTCACCACAGGCAAAGGCTTTTGTGCTTCAACAGATATTGATATCATCAAAAAAAGAGTGTTTGAATCACTCATGCAACCTGAAGTGAATGACGCTGAAATTGCTTCGTTGCTGCGTACATTTACCAGCGGGGGGAAATGGCCGGGCATCAATTATGAAGATGTTTCGCGAACCGGATTTGAACACCGGAACCATACCGGAAATATGGTAACTCTGGCAAGGGCTTATCGGAAAAAAGATTCAAAATATTACCAGAGCGCCGAAGTGAAACAGGTGGTAAACGCAGCGTTAAAAACCTGGGTTGATAATGATTACATATGCGATAACTGGTGGCACAACCAAATTGGTACACCCAACAACCTGGTTCATGTTATGTTGCTTATTGGCAACGAACTTCAGGATGATCTGGTGGAAAAGGCACAACCCATCATCGGGAGGGCAAATATAAATGCACCGGGTGCCCGTCCGGGAGGCGACCGTATTAAAATTGCCGGAATTGAGGCAAAGAACATGTTGTTTCTTGGCAACACCGAAAAATTTGAGGAAGTAATCCGCGTTATCGAGGGTGAAATTAAACACGTGGAATGGGTTGGGAATGACTATGGATTTGGTTACCGGCGTATCGAGGGCGGTTTTGCCAAT
>JAFGDX010000091.1 GCA_016931875.1 Prolixibacteraceae bacterium | reverse complement strand
CGTATCTTTAAAAACATTAAACGATATACCAATGCCTTCAAAATTCCCTTTTAATTCCTCATTCATCTTTTCCACCTCTTCTTTTGAAATGTAAACCGAGTGCGGGTCGAGTTCACTCAGTAAATGGACAATTGCCTTTTCAGTAAGCGCATCAACATTAGCAGAGTCGACATAATATCCATCTACCAGGCGCAACAACCGTCCGAATTTCAATTGATTTTTCTGAACCGAGTCCTGGGCCAGCAAATCAACGGGCGAAAAAAACAACAATGTAAGGACTAAAAGAATTCCTATGTGTGTTACATATTTTACTTTTTTATGCATAACAATTCATTTAATGTAAACTTTAAAAAGCTGTTTAAGTAAATTCAACACTTGTTTTGTTTGAATGTATAATTCCGAAAAAATACAGTTACATCCACAACAATCATTCCCATTCAATTGTTGCCGGTGGTTTTGAGCTTATATCGTAAACAACACGGTTTATTCCGCGAACTTTATTAATAATTTCGTTTGACATTTTTGCCAGAAAATCATAGGGAAGGTGTACCCAGTCGGCAGTCATCCCGTCAGTAGAGGTTACGGCGCGCAGTGCCACCGTATTTTCGTAGGTTCTTTCGTCGCCCATCACTCCAACCGACTGAATGGGTAATAAAATTACAGCTGCCTGCCAAACCTTGTCGTACAATCCCCAGTTTTTTAAACCTTTAACAAAAATAGCATCCGCATCCTGAAGCATTTTTACTTTCTCGGGATTTACATCGCCAAGGATTCGTATTCCGAGTCCCGGCCCCGGAAAAGGATGCCGGCCAAGTAATTCCTGTTTTATTCCGAGGGCTTTTCCAACCCGGCGCACTTCATCTTTGAAAAGCAGACGGAGGGGTTCCACAACTTTCAGGTTCATTTTTTCGGGAAGACCGCCCACGTTGTGGTGCGATTTTATGGTGGCTGATGGACCGTTTACCGAAACCGATTCAATCACATCCGGATAAATGGTTCCTTGTGCCAGCCATTTTACATTTTGAATTTTATGTGCTTCCACATCAAAAACTTCGATAAAGTTGCGTCCAATAATTTTTCGTTTTTGTTCGGGCTCGGTAATGCCCTGCAAATCGTCCCAGAATTTTTGTTTGGCATCAACCCCAATAACATTCAGGCCCATGTCTTTGTAAGAATGCAACACATCTTCAAATTCATTTTTTCGTAATAATCCGTTGTCCACAAAAATACAGGTAAGATTTTTCCCGACAGCTTTATTTAACAGAACCGCAGCCACCGACGAATCAACCCCTCCCGATAATCCGAGAACAACTTTGTCATTTCCCAGTTTGGTTTTAAGTTCGTTTACTGTGGTTTCAATAAACGAATCGGGTGTCCAGTTTTGGGTGCATCCGCAAATGTCGGTTACAAAGTTGCTCAGAAGCTGTTTCCCTTCTGTGGTGTGGTACACTTCGGGGTGAAACTGAATGGCATACGTATTTTCATCATCAATTTTATAGGCGGCGTAATTTACATCTTCTGTTGATGCAATTACCTTGTAATTTTTGGGAAGCCTCACAATGGTATCTCCATGCGACATCCAAACCTGGGTGTGCAGTGTCATATCTTTAAAAAGGGCACTGTCATGGTCAATAAATCCAAGTTTGGCCCGCCCATATTCCCGCGAATCCGAAGGGGCCACTTCGCCCCCAAAAAAATGCGCCATATATTGAGCACCATAACAAATGCCAAGCACAGGCAGTTTTCCTTTTATTTCCGACAAATCGGGGCGAGGTGCATCCTGGTCTCTTACTGAAAAAGGGCTCCCTGAAAGAACCACTCCTTTTACACTTTCGTCAATTTCCGGAAAATGATTATACGGGTGTATTTCGCAGTACACATTCAATTCACGAATTTTCCGTCCGATAAGCTGCGTATATTGCGAGCCAAAATCAAGAATTAGTATTTTCTCCTGCATTTATTATTTTGTTTTATGGTAGATATCCACATCAAAAAGCAAAAGTAAAAATAACAATGCAAAAGTTCTGAAATATTTTTGAAAAAGAGTTGCTTCTTAACAGCAAGCGAATAAATTGAAAAATTTAGAACCACTCTTCATAAAATTAATTTCAATTAGAAACGTTAAAAAACAAACGTTGATCAATAATTATTAAATTTGACGCAACTTTTAAAATCCGGTATTTCAATGAAGATTTTTCAAATAGCAGTTTTGTTTTCCGTTTTTCTGATTGCTCCGCAACTTGCAGGAGCGCAGCAATTAAAAGAAAATGAAGTAGTGGTAATTGGTGGAGAAAAATATATTCTGCATCAGGTGCGAACAGGAGAAACTATTTTTTCCATTTCGCGCAATTTTAAAGTTGACAGTGAAGAATTAATTCGAAATAATCCAAAAATTAAAAGCGGACTAAACATTGGCGACATTCTAAAAATACCTTTTCGTGAAGGTGTTCAACTGGAAAACGAACCGGTGTATAAAAAGGGAGACCCCACGCGCTTTACCATTCATAAAATAGAATCGCGAAATGAAACCCCTTATTTTATTGCCAGAAACTACGGAATAACGGTGGAGGAGTTATATGCATACAATCCGGAAGTTCGAAAATTCAGGCGCGGGACCGAGGTTCGCATTCCGTTGTGGGAGAAAGAAACCACCGAAAAGAAAGAGGTAGCCGTAAATACAGAGCCGGTTTCAACCAATTCAAATTCAACGGCAAATGACGATTTAATTGAACACACTGTAAAACCGGGAGAAACGCTTTATTCCATTGCCCGGCAATACAATATAACCGAAAACGAACTGTTGTTTTACAACCCCGGTGCAAGAACCCTGAAAACAGGCACCAGATTGGTTTTACCCAAAATGGCGGTAAAACAAACAGCAGTTTCTTCACCTTCACAAAGCGGGGGAGTAGACAATTATTTTGAACACATTATCGAATCGGGCGAAACACTGTGGGG
>JAFGDX010000547.1 GCA_016931875.1 Prolixibacteraceae bacterium | reverse complement strand
CCTGAATAAATATAAAGCAAATCGCCCACAACGGTTGGCGACGAACGGACACCCGGGTAACTTTCAAAAAACTCTTTCCCGTATGATTTTTTCCACTGAAGTTTTCCATTTTGGTCCAGAACAAAAATATATCCTTCGTTTTCTATTCCGCCCGATACATAAATTAACCCGTTTGCAAACACGGGCGATGAAAATCCTTCTCCGAGTTCATCAAAGTGCCAAACAATTTCAGGCCCCGACTCAGGCCATTGTTTTAACAGACCTGTTTCATTGTAAATTCCGTTTCCGTTTGGCCCACGCCATTTGGTAGGCGTTTGTGCCGCAACAGTTATACTGTAGACAAGAAATGCAACGATAAAAAGCAACGAATTTTTGTTCATATTTTTCAATTTTATTAGTGGCCTAAAAATAAAATCAATAAGCTTCATTTACAATCGTAATGTGCAATTTATTACATGTCTAAATAGTAATATATGTTTACATTTTATTTGGAATTTATTAACAAAAAAAGCCCTGTAAAAACAGAGCTTTTCTTATATGTTATATGAATGTATTATCTATTCCTGCGGAACCGACTTTGCCTGCCGTTTCCTGTCATGTTCATTCAGCAGTATTTTTCTGATTCGCATATGTTTTGGGGTTATCTCAATATATTCGTCGTTACGGATGTATTCCATTGCTTCTTCCAGCGAAAATTTAATTGCCGGTGCGATGCTGGTTTTATCATCCGAACCGGAAGCCCGCATATTGGTCAGTTTTTTTGTTTTAACAATATTAATGGTTAAATCATCCTGCCGTGTATTTTCGCCAATCACCTGTCCGGCATACACATCTTCCCCGGGATCGACAAAAAACCGTCCGCGATCCTGCATTTTATCAATGGAATAAGCAATGGCCGTTCCGGTTTCCAGCGAAATCAAAGCGCCATTCCGGCGAACTCCCAAATCTCCCTTCCAGGGTTCGTAGCCGTAAAACCGGTGTGCCATAATTGCCTCCCCTTCGGTAGCGGTGAGCATTTGATTTCTCAGACCGATTAACCCGCGTGCCGGAATCAGAAAATCGAGGTGCGCGCGGTCTTCTTTGATTTCGATGTTGGCAATATCACCTTTTCGCTGGGTAACCAGCTCAATTACTTTTCCTGAAAATGCCTCGGGAACATGAACTGTTAATGCTTCAATTGGTTCGTGTTTTTTCCCGTCAATTTCTTTAACAAGAACTTTGGGTTGGCCAACCTGCAATTCAAAACCTTCACGACGCATGGTTTCCACTAAAATCGACAAGTGAAGAATGCCTCTTCCGTAAACCAGGAATGAGTCGGCCGAATCGGTATCTTCCACCCTGAGTGCCAGGTTTTTTTCGATTTCCTTATAAAGCCTTTCCCTTAACTGCCGCGAAGTAACAAATTTGCCATCCTTGCCAAAAAACGGAGAGTTGTTGGCCACAAACAACATGCTCATGGTTGGTTCGTCCACTTTTATGGGTGTTAAACCTTCCGGCTCTTCCCCATCGGCAATGGTGTCGCCAATGTCAAAACCATCCAAACCGAGCACGGCACAAATTTCGCCCGACGGTACAGGTTCTTTTGTTTTTTCTTTTCCGAGCCCTTCAAAAAGATACACTTCCTTTGCCACAGTTTTCACTACACTTCCATTGCGTTTCACCAGCGAAACCTGCGAACCGGGCACCAGTTGCCCGCGGGTGACCTTACCCACCGCAATTCTTCCGGTATACGACGAGTAGTCGAGCGAGGTAATCCGCATTTGCAGTGACCCCTCTTTGGGTTGCGATGCAGGAATATGCTGAATAATTTCATCGAGCAGGTAACTGATATCAGAGGTTTCTTCCTTCCAGTCGGGCCCCATCCAACCGGCTTTTGATGAACCAAAAACTGTTGGAAAATCCAACTGATCTTCAGTGGCTTCCAAACTAAACATCAAATCGAAAACTTTTTCCTGGGCAATATCGGGTGTGCAGTTTGGCTTGTCTACCTTGTTTATAACAACAATTGGCTTTAAACCGAGGTCAATGGCTTTTTGCAAAACAAACCGGGTTTGCGGCATAGGGCCTTCAAAAGCATCCACAATCAGCAGCACACCGTCGGCCATGTTTAAAACACGTTCTACCTCGCCTCCAAAATCGGAGTGGCCGGGTGTATCAATAATATTGATTTTTGTGTCTTTGTAACGTACCGAAACGTTTTTCGAAAGAATGGTAATTCCACGTTCACGCTCCAAATCGTTGCTGTCGAGGATGAGTTCTCCCATATCCTGGTTATCGCGGAAAAGATTTACCTGGTGCAAAATACGGTCAACCAGTGTGGTCTTTCCGTGGTCAACGTGCGCAATAATCGCAATATTTCTAATTTCTGTCATTTTCTGAATTTTTGCTACAACTAAAACCCAATTTGCCCCCAAAAGGTTTGTTTGGGTCATTCAGTTTTCAAACTGAAATTGAATGATTTAAGCAAATTGGCGCGCAAAAGTAAGAAAGTTTTGTTTCAGAGGAACCAAATTGTGGTTAAATCGGGATTTTTTAGTCGGAAAATTAATAT
>JAFGDX010000546.1 GCA_016931875.1 Prolixibacteraceae bacterium | reverse complement strand
TTTCGAGCCTTTAAAATCGGCCAGATTTACTCTTGACAGGTCGCTTTTGACCAGTGTAAAATCTTTGGCATGCTCACCCGCTTTTGGAAGTTCGCCTACTGTGTTTATTGCATTTCCTTTTAATGTAATTTGTGCCATACTATTTCAATTTTGTGCTGTAATTATTGTTTGAATGTTAAACAGTTTGGAAGGAGTAATGTTGAACAAAGTTCAAAAAAACTATCGGGGAAGAATGCTCTGCCGGTTTTTTGACTGTTTTTGAAACTTGCCTTTGTGATGTACATGGGGATGCTTCAAAAGAGTATAGCGTTACTTTCACCAAAGTATAACGTTACTTTGAACAAAGTATAGCGTTACTTTGAACAGAGTTACGTGTTCTTTTAATTTGACGGTTTTCATCGGGCACCGGATGGTTTATGGCTTGCTTTTTTCAAACAACAATCAGGGACAGAGATAAAACCCTGTTTTCTGTTACCGGCGTGTGTTCCCGTTTTACCCCGGTCGTCCGGCCACAAAAGAAAAAGGATTCCATTTTGCAGAACAAATGAAATCCTTTCTGTTTATGAAATATTTTTAATACAAACCTTCCACTGAAAGATAACGTTCGCCATGGTCGTAGGTAAACGTAAGTATTCTGGAGCCTTTGGGCAATTCCTTTATTTTTTTTGCTACAGCAGCGAGCGAAGCGCCGGAAGAAATTCCTACAAATAGCCCTTCTTCACGGGCAGCTTTTGCAGCATATTCAAAAGCTTCCTCCTTGCTTATCTGAATTGTTCCGTCCAGGAGGTCGGTGTACAGGTTTTCAGGAATAAACCCTGCCCCGATTCCCTGAATGGGGTGTGGCCCGGGTTCTCCCCCGCTGATTACCGGACTTCCTTCGGGTTCAACAGCAAATACCTTGATTTTGGGGAAATGCTGTTTCAGCACTTCGGCTACACCGCTGATGTGGCCGCCGGTACCAACCCCGGTTATCAGGTAATCAAAGCCTTCAGGAAAATCCTGTACAATTTCGAACGCTGTATTTTTCCGGTGTGCTTCCACATTCGACGGGTTGGAAAACTGAAGCGGAATCCAGGAATCGGGGATTTGCGCAGAAAGTTCCTCGGCTTTGGCTATCGAGCCTTTCATTCCTTTTTCGCGGGGTGTCAGCACCAGTTCAGCGCCCATTGCGGTTAAAACTTTCCGGCGTTCGATTGACATCGACTCGGGCATGGTCAAAATCAGGCGGTATCCTTTTACCGCGGCAACCAGTGCCAGTCCAATCCCTGTATTTCCGGACGTGGGTTCAATAATCGTGGAACCTTCCTTTAAAATTCCTTTGGCTTCGGCATCTTCAATCATCGCCAGGGCAATCCTGTCTTTTATGCTTCCGCCCGGGTTGGTTTTTTCCACTTTTACCCAAACTTCATATTCCGATGGATACAATCTGCTCAACCTGACATGGGGTGTGTTTCCAATGGTCTCCAAAATACTGTTTGCTCTCATAATTGTAATTTTAAAATCGGTATAAAAAAAGCCTCCCTGATTCCAGGAAGGCTTTCGTATAATTCATTCTGTTTATTCAGTTTTATCCACGAAAAATACCCTCCCTGACATTCAGGAAACAGCAACACATGCAGGTATTTATTTTCGTGTTTTTCATTCACACGCAATATATTCAATTTTTATAAATTCTAACTTAGAAACAAGAATCAATTTAAATTGTTCCCAAAAAATTAACTTTTATAGCGTACCCACTTTATTAATTCTCTGAGGTTTACTTTTTTGCCATACATTAAAATACCTGTGCGGTAAATTTTGGCGGCTACCCAAATGGTTCCCACCGTGGTAAGCAAAAGCAATACCATGGAAAGAATGAGCTCCCATGCGGGAATTCCGTAGGGTACCCGCGCTAACATGGCCACCGGCGAGGTAAACGGAATAATTGAGCCCCAAAAAGCCACGGGCCCTTCGGGATTGCGGGCAATGGGAAACAATAACATAATGGACAAAATGAGTGGAATGGTAACCGGAAAAACCAGTTGCTGGGCATCTTCGTCACTGTCGACCGCTGCACCAACGGCGCCCAGCAGTGAGCTGTACATCAGATATCCGATAAGAAAATAAAATACAAAAGCAAAGAGTATCAGCGGTAAATTCAGGTTTCCTATCATTTCCAGTACTTCGGCCACCTGATTTTGCCCGGCTGCCTGTGATACAGCGGGGTTCATTGCCTGCTGCGATTCCATTATACTTTGCCCCATTTGCTGTGCCGATTCAGGGGTAAACAAACCCTGAACAACCGTTAATGCCATTATTCCAAGTACCACCCAAATGGCCACCTGTGTTAACCCAACCAGTGCGGTCCCAATAATTTTTCCGGCCATAAGCTGTATGGGTTTTACCGATGAAATTATAACCTCGATAATGCGGCTTTTTTTCTCCTCCATTACACTGCGCATAACCATTGAGCCATACATGAACACAAAAAAGTAAATTATAAAACCCATAGCATAACTGGCAATAAATGCAATGGTTGAAGAACTTTTTTTGGTTTCGCCCGATTCCGAAATTTTCAGGGTACTAAGTTTAACACTGGTGCGGGTTGCCGCCAGCCGGTCTTCCAAATCCGGAATTCCGGTTTCTTCCACCACTTTCATCCGTTTGTCGTTTTCAATAAAACGGCTCAGTTTTCTTTCAATCTGTTCACTTAACTCGATGGGAACCTGTTTTACCGACAAAAGCCGGGCTACATTGGCCGAATAGATGTTGGCCGGAATGTATAAAAGGGCGTAAAACTCGCTCCCTTTTAAATTCGATTTAAGATGTTCATATTCTTCTTCGGGTATAAAATGAAAAGTAGTGTAACCTTCCTGTTCCAATTCTCCGAGAAAAAGCTGCGACTCGTCGTAAACCGCAATGGTTCGTTCTTCTTTATCGTTATTAATTGACAAATAGATTATCAGCGCAAACATTCCTGCAAAAAGAAAAGGAATCAGCAGTGTAAGAACAATAAACGATTTCTTTTTGACCCGTTTAAGGTATTCCTGTTTTAATATCAGCAGTGTTTTGTTCATTTTCAGTTTGTTTTACTTTTGTTTGATTCTTCAACGGCGGTAATAAATACATCATTCATTCCCGGGATGATTTCCTCGAACGAAACAATCTCGGCAACAGGCAGCAGCGTTTGAATAAGCTGGTTATTCGAATCGCCATTCAGGAACTGGATTTTTATCCGGTTTTCGTTTTTTTCTTCCGAATGAGCGAGTATCTTCATTTTTTGCCCAAGGTTTTTTTCAACTTCTTCGTAATTTCCGCGATATTTTACTTCAAAAATATTCTGCTTATATCTCTGGCGGATTTCATCGGTTGGCCCGTCCACGATTTTTTCCGATTTGTTGATGAGTGCGATGTGATCACACAATTCCTCCACCGAACTCATATTGTGAGTTGAAAAAATAATGGTGGCGCCTTCGTCGCGCAGTTGAAGGATTTCCTTTTTCAGCAGATTGGCATTGATGGGATCAAAGCCGCTGAACGGTTCATCAAAAATAAGCAGCTTGGGTTTGTGAACCACTGTGGTAATAAACTGCACTTTTTGTTGCATTCCTTTTGAAAGTTCCTCGATTTTTTTGTTCCACCAGGGCATTATTTCAAACTTCTCAAACCAGTGTTTCAGGTTTCGGGTAGCATCGTGTTTGCTCAATCCTTTCAACTGTGCCAAATAAATAGCCTGTTCGCCAATTTTCATTTTTTTATACAAACCACGTTCTTCCGGCAGGTAACCAATTCGGGCAACATCCGAAGCTTTCAGTTTATGTCCTTCCAGAAAAATCTCACCACTGTCGGGGGCAGTAATCTGGTTGATAATACGAATGAGTGTGGTTTTTCCGGCTCCGTTGGGGCCAAGCAAACCAAAAATACTTTGCTGGTTCACTGAAATGCTGACATCAGACAAAGCTTTGGTAGTGGCAAAAACCTTGTCGACATGTTTAGCGCTAAAAAATTCCATACGTTTTGTTTTTTAATAGGTAACTGTTTCCATTGGGAAGTTACAATATCTGCAATTAACTTTTTAAATAAGCAGATGATGAATTGAATACCCAACCCAACAAAGGTAAACTATCGGAATTTACCGACCAATACAATTCTCTGTCAGAAAAGTAAATGTATTTTACATATTTGTATATTTAATCCAAAATTCAAACTAAACCATTCGGCAATGAAAAAAGGAGTCATTTTAATAATTCTGTTTCCGGCCCTTCTTTGGGGGTGTTTATCTGAATCCGATTCGGGGCAGCAGTTGATTGATGAACTAAACCACTCGTTGCAAACCGAAATTATGGAAGCCTGGTATCCGCGTTCTGTCGATTCGGTTTATGGCGGATTTCTGTGTAATTTCACTTTCGACTGGCAGCCACATGGCCCGCAAAACAAAATGATTGTTACCCAAACACGCCATTTGTGGACACTTTCGGAAGCTGCCCAATTTTATAAAAGTGATTTTTACAGAACACTTGCCGATCACGCTTTTGAATTTTTAGCCAACCGTATGTGGGACAAGGAATCGGGCGGTTTTTACACCACACTCAGCCGGGAAGGAATCCCGGGTGAAACGGAATTTGGCGGGGCAAAAATGGCCTACGGAAACGCATTTGGAATTTATGCCCTGGTTTCGTATTACAACTTAACCGGAAAATCTGAAGCCCTTGACCTGGCCAAACAAACTTTTCTTTGGCTGGAAGAATACAGCCACGATCCGGTTTATTTGGGTTATTTCAATGTTTTGGAAAGAAACGGAAATCCGTTAAGTGCCGGACGAATAAAAAACTCACCGGCTGAAAACCCGGAAGAATTACCGGATTATGCAAGAATCAGCCAGAAAGACCAAAACACATCCATTCATGTTTTGGAAGCACTCACTGAATTGTACAAAGTGTGGCCCGATGAACGGGTGAAAACCCGGCTCAGTGAAATGTTTAGTTTGATCTCAGAAAAAATTGTTACAAAAAAAGGTTACTTAACCCTCTTCATGGAAAGAAATTTTACACCCATTTCGTTCAGAGATTCAACCGCGGAGGTGATTCGCCAAAACCTATCCACCGACCATGTTTCGTTTGGACACGATATTGAAACCGCTTTTCTTTTGCTCGAAGCCGACCATTCGTTAAACGGTAAAATTGCACCAAAAACACTGGCATTGGCAAAAAAAATGGTCGACCACACCATCAGCAATGGCTGGGATAAGGAAAACGGCGGTATTTATGATCGTGGTTATTATTTTAAAGGAAATGATTCAATAACCATCATGCACGATGTTAAAGTATGGTGGAGCGAAGCCGAAGCTATGAATGCATTGCTGCTCATGTCAAAACTTTTCCCTGATGAACCCCAATACCGTGAATATTTTGAAAAGCAGTGGATATACATTCAAACTTACCAGATTGACCACAAACACAAAGGCTGGTATTCCGAGGGGCTCGACAACAGTCCGGAACAGCTTACCGCGCCCAAAGGTTCGGAGTGGAAAATCAACTATCACAACTTCCGGACCCTCCGCAATTGTATACAAATGCTTCGGGGCGATCATGAACTGATTGCCACAGGGCACTGAACAATTCAGGCCTTTCAAAAATGATGATAAATGCTCTCCTCGATGTAAGGATGATTTTTGGGAACAAGGCTTGCTTTTGCCAGCCAGGTTGCAACTACCCAGGCAAACAAACCAAGATACCCGGCAAAAGTACCGATTTCGAGCAGTCCAAATTTGGCTTCGTGCACGGTTGCCGGCCAAATGATGTAATACAATTCAATGTATTGCCCAATCATCA
>JAFGDX010000545.1 GCA_016931875.1 Prolixibacteraceae bacterium | reverse complement strand
TTTGGTTCGCCAACCATCATAAAATAGTTCAAAAATGAAGTGGATTTCTTTTTATATCGTTGTGTCTTTTCTTTTTAGTTTGAATGCCTGCCAGTCAAAAACGGAAGAAAAACAAAAGCCCAATTTTTTGTTCATTCTTGCGGATGATTATGGCTACCACGATTTGAGTATTTCGGGAAGTAAATTTTACGAAACACCCAACATCGATCGTATTGCGCAGGAGGGAATGATTTTTACCGACGGATATGCCACATGTCAGGTATGCAGCCCGTCGCGGGCGAGTATCATGTCGGGTAAATTTCCGGCGCGCCACGGAATTACCGACTGGATTGGCGCTGCAACCGGTGAAAACTGGCGAAATGCGGGCCGGTTTAATCAACTTCTTCCTCCGGAATATGAGCATAATCTTTCTCCTGAATATATTACTTTACCGGAAGCGATGAAAGAAGCTGGTTACAAAACTTTTTTCGCCGGAAAATGGCACCTGGGGAGTGAAGGTTCGTGGCCCGAAGATCATGGTTTTGATATCAACAAAGGGGGATGGGATGTGGGTAGCCCGCGCGGAGGTTACTTTGCTCCCTGGGAAAATCCAAATCTGCCGAGTGGTCCCGATGGAGAAAACCTCTCGATGCGTTTGGCTAAAGAAACCGTTCAGTTTTTGAAAGAAAACAAAGACACAGCCTTTTTTGCTTACCTTTCGTTTTATGCGGTTCACGGCCCTATTCAAACCACTGAGGCAAAATGGGCCAAATACCGGCAGAAAGCTGAAAAACTGGGAATAGCAGAAACCGGTTATAAAATGGGGCATTTTTTACCCATTCGCCAGGTGCAGGACAACCCGGTGTATGCCGGACTTGTGGAGGCCATGGATGATGCTGTGGGGGAGGTTTTGAAAGCTTTGGATGAACTTGGACTGGACGAAAATACCGTGGTTATTTTTACTTCGGATAATGGGGGAGTGGCTGCAGGAGATGCATATTCAACATCGAATTTGCCGCTGCGTGCCGGCAAGGGTTACCAGTTTGAAGGCGGAATTCGCGAACCATATTTTATTAAAGTTCCGGGTTTGGGAAATGGGCAAAAAAACAATACGCCGGTTACCGGAACCGATTTTTATCCAACCATTCTCGAATTGGCAGGAGCGCCGCTAAAACCTCATGAACACAATGACGGTGTTAGCCTGGTTCCGCTTTTAAAGGGTGAAACAATTCCAGAACGGCCGCTTATCTGGCATTATCCGCACTACGGAAACCAGGGCGGGGAACCTTCTTCCGTCATCCGGCTGGGCCACTGGAAACTGATTCATTATTACGAAGATGACCACAATGAATTGTATAACCTACACACCGATTTGGAGGAAACAAACGATTTGGCTGTTGTAAATCCGGAGAAAGTAAAAGAACTGCATGGTAAGCTATTTTCCTATTTACAGGAAGTGGGGGCAAAGTTCCCCGAAAAAGATCCGGAATACAATCCGCAAAAAGAAAAAGAATATCTTCAAAAGGTGGTGAATGAACAATTACCCCGACTGGAGAAACAACGGCTGGAATTTCTTTCCAAAGAATATAATCCGCAAAATAACTGGTGGGGAAGTAAGGGGTATGAATGAAATTGCCTGACTATACTTTCAAAATTGATCAAAAATTCCATACTTTTACAAATCCGGATTTTAATTCCGGATTTGTAAAATGATTATAGACAGGACACTTGGAGAAAAATTAAAACACCTTGCAAAAAAATTTCCGGTAGTAAGTATTACCGGACCGCGGCAAAGTGGGAAAACTACATTGGCTAAATTATGCTTCCCTGATTACGATTATATTAGTCTGGAGATGCCTGATAACAGGACTTTTGCCCAGGAAGATCCGCGTTTATTTCTGAATAATTATAAAAAGGGAGTTATACTTGACGAGATTCAGTATGTGCCGGAACTTTTTTCTTACATTCAGGGAATTGTAGATGATAATCCTGCAACAGGTCAGTTCATCATAACAGGATCGCAAAATTTCCTGTTAATGGAAAAAATCGGCCAAAGCCTGGCCGGCAGGGTGGCTCTTGCCATGTTGTTACCCCTTTCAATGCATGAAATAAAAACAAAGGATTTAATGCCGGAAACTTATCAGGAGATGATTTTCAAGGGCTTTTACCCACGTATTTTTGACAAAAAAATTGATCCAGCCGACTTTTACCCGTCTTATATTCAAACTTATCTTGAACGTGATGTCCGGAACATTTCAAATATCCAAAATCTTTCAGGTTTTAAAACCTTCCTTGAAATAGCAGCCGGACGAACCGGTCAGATCATCAATTTTACCAGTATTTCAAATGAAACCGGTGTTGACCAAAAAACGGTAAAAAACTGGTTTTCGATACTGGAGGCCAGTTACATTGTATTTTTTGTCCGCCCCTGGTCAAAAAATTACAATAAACGCCTGGTGAAAAGTCCAAAAATGTATTTTTACGATACCGGCCTGGTTTGTTCTTTGCTTGGAATCCATCAGGCGGAAGATATAACGCGCCATTTTCTCAGGGGAGCCCTGTTTGAAAATCTTGTTTTTGCCGAATTGATAAAAAAATTTCACCATAATTTCAGACGTCCGGAACTGTTTTACTGGAGGGACAATTCGGGTAATGAAATTGACTGTATCATAAAAAACAGTGATACTGAAAAAATAATAGAAATAAAGTCGGGGGCAACCATTTCAACCGCGTTTTTTAAAGGACTTGAATTTTATAAAAAACTTTCGGGGCTTTCTTCTGATAATTTCTTCTTAATTTACGGAGGCTCAGAAAAACAACAACGAAGTGCTGCTACCATTATTGGCTGGAATCAGATCGAAGAACTGAAAGTAATATAAATTAGGAAGAAAATCAGTAGAAAATAAATTATTACGTGAAAGCTCTTTTCATTTTTGAATTAAAAATCTATTAAAATGAAACAAATTGTCCAGATAATCTTTTCTCTCATGTGCCTTTTTAGTGGTCATGCGTTTTCGCAAAACACCGAAATTATCTACCTCTCCGGCACCGACGCCGCCAATACCGTGGAGTGGGATTTCTTTTGTACCGATGGGCGAAACAGCGGCGAATGGGCCAAAATACCGGTTCCTTCCAACTGGGAATTACAGGGCTTTGGAACCTACAATTACGGCCACGACTGGCGGAATGAAGAAATAAAACTGGGGAAAGAACATGGGTTGTATAAACATGAATTTGATGTTCCTTCCTCGTGGAAAGGTAAAACCGTAAACATTGTGTTTGATGGCTCGATGACCGACACCGAGGTAAAAATCAACGGGAAGCAGGCCGGAGAAATCCATCAGGGCGGCTTTTACCGGTTTAAATACGATATCTCTAAATTGCTAAAATATGGAAAAACCAACCTGCTGGAAGTAGATGTAGCCAAACATTCTTCCAACGAATCGGTAAACCGCGCCGAACGCCAGGCCGATTTCTGGATTTTTGGCGGCATTTTCCGGCCGGTTTTTCTGGAAGTTCTGCCTGAAATCCATATGAACCGGACTGCCATTGATGCCAAAGCCGATGGTTCGTTCAATATCCGGGTTGAAACCAATAATGCAAAATCTGACTACACTGTCCTGGTCGATTTGTATGATTTGGAAGGAAACAGCGCTGGTGAAACCGTTTCATCTGAAATAGAAAAGGGGATTTCTTCCATATTAATTTCGGGGAAATTTGAAGGTGTAAAAGCATGGAACCCGGAGTGGCCAAATTTGTACGATACAAAAATCACCCTCAAAAAAGGAAATGAAATTTTACACGAAGTTACCCGGCGAATTGGTTTCCGCACGGTGGAACTCAGAGAACACGACGGGTTTTATATTAACGGCGAAAAAGTGGTTTTTAAAGGTGTAAACCGGCACTCTTTCTGGCCCGAAACAGGGCGCTGTTTGAGCGAAGAAAATCACCTCACCGATATTCGCCTGATGAAAGAAATGAATATGAACGCGGTCCGTTGTTCACACTATGTTCCCGATAAACGGTTTCTGGAATTGTGCGATTCGCTCGGGCTTTTTGTGCTCGACGAAGTGACCGGCTGGCAGGATGGTTATGATACCGTTGTGGGGCCAAAACTGATTAAAGAAACGGTGCTGAAAGATGAAAATCACCCGAGTGTTGTGGTTTGGGACCACGGAAATGAAGGTGGATGGGATTTTGCCAACGAAAAATGGCTGCACTACTGGGATATTCAGGATCGGCCGGTAATTTGCCCGTGGCTGCTGCACAATGGA
>JAFGDX010000090.1 GCA_016931875.1 Prolixibacteraceae bacterium | reverse complement strand
TCCATTCCCACAAACGACTGGAATTCCTTTTCAAGAACAGGCCCTGCAATATAATCGCCATTTGGGTTGGGGCGGTCAAGAACAATCAACGGAATATCGTTCTCTGCACAGGCTTCAATCACCAGATGAAGTGTGGAAATGTAGGTATAAAACCGGCACCCCACGTCCTGAATATCAAACACAACCATATCAATTCCTTCCAGTTGTTCAGGAGTTGGTTTCCGGGTTTCCCCGTAAAGTGAAACAACCGCCACTCCTGTTTTGGAATCCACCCCGCCTTTTATTTCCTCTCCCGGCGCGGCCTCGCCTCTGAAACCATGTTCCGGCGCAAATATTTTCGCTACTTTTATTTGGTTTTCCAACAGAAAATCCACCAGGTGAACATTACCCGACAATGAAGTGTGATTCACCACCAGCCCAACATTTTTCTCCTGAAGAATTGGCAGATACTTTTCGGGTTGGTCTGCCCCGCATTTTAGCTCTTTTGTATTATTTTCACCTAAGAATCCGGCCAAAATAAGAGGTAAAAAATATCCGATTAATTTTGTCATCTGTTTTATTAAAACTTATACATTTACAATTTTGCAACAAATTTTTATTCATTCAGTTAAGTTGAATTAAACAAAAATTATTGGTGTAAGTTACACATGGTGTGATAAAGAAAAAAATATTTTTCCCAGTAAAATTATTATTCTTTGTGCATGCCAAATAAACGGGCAAAAATAAAGTTATAGTACAACAAGCCGTAAAATATATGAATCAGGTAACCAAAATAATTGCAGGTATCATTTTTATTCTTCTGATAAGTTCAAACCATCTGGCGGCATCCGACCCGCCATTTCTGCACTTTTTAAACGACCCGTGGGTGAACGGGCAACTGGACAGTATGACCATTGACGAAAAAATTGCCCAGTTGATGATGATTACAGCATATCCGACGCAAAATGATGCCAGCAAAAACAATGTTATCAGTCAGATTGAAAAGTATAAAC
The DNA here is from genome assembly GCA_016931875.1 of Prolixibacteraceae bacterium. Taxonomy (GTDB): domain Bacteria; phylum Bacteroidota; class Bacteroidia; order Bacteroidales; family Prolixibacteraceae; genus Draconibacterium. The sequence goes on along the minus strand of JAFGDX010000090.1, from coordinate 12,306 downwards.
CGGGCGGTGTTTTGGTAATGCAGGGAACTCCTGTAAAAACCGCGGGCTGGATCAACGAATTTCAGGATCATTCGGAAACTCCTCTTTTAATTGCCATTGATGGCGAATGGGGATTACCGATGCGTATCGACAGTACGGTTGAATATCCGAATGCCCAGGCAATTGGCGCGGTAAAATACGATGCCTTTGTTTATCAGATGGGGCGCGATATTGGAAACCAGTTAAAACAGATGGGGATTCATATGAATTTTGCCCCGGTGGCCGATGTAAATACCAACCCGCAAAATCCGGTTATCAATTTTCGTTCGTTTGGTGAAGACAAGGAAAATGTGGCCAACAAAGCCTGGCAAATTGCCAAAGGAATGCAGGATGTTGGCGTAATACCGGTTGCGAAACATTTTCCGGGCCACGGCGATACACAAACCGATTCGCACAAAACCCTTCCGGTTCTCACACATTCGAAAGAAAGAATGGATACGCTGGAAACTTACCCGTTTCGCTATCTGGCCGAAAAAGGAATCAGCGGTATCATGTCAGCCCATCTCAGTGTTGCATCTCTTGACAATTCGGGAATCCCGTCTTCCCTTTCAAAAAAAATAATATCAGAATACCTCAAAAATGAAATCGGATTTTCAGGATTTGTTATTACCGATGCCATAAACATGCAGGGAGTCCGAACCGAAAATGGCAATGCTGAACTGGAGGCATTAAAAGCCGGAAATGATATGATTGAATTTGTTCCTGATTTGAATAAAGCAATTCAATCGGTAAAAAACGGGCTGTTAAACGGTGAACTTACTACAGCCGAGATTGACGAAAAATGCCGCAAAGTGCTTGCTTTAAAACGCTGGGTGAAATTGAATGAATACCAACCGGCACAGCTCAAACATTTGACAAACAGGCTCCATTCGCCTTATTACGAGATGACCAACCGGCAATTAATAAAAGGCGCCCTTACAGTTACAAAAAACGAAGCTAATATTCTTCCCGTGCAACATCTCGATTCCTTCCGGATTGCAGCCATCTCTGTTGGCACTGGTGATATTACCCCTTTCCAGAAAATGCTGGAAAAATACACCGTGGTCGATCACTATTTCCTTCCAAAAGATGCTACTGCAAAAGAGCTGGCCAGGCTGCACATTTTAATGGAAAATTACAATCTTGTAATTGCCGGAATTCATGGCATTCATGTTTATCCGTCGCGGCAATACGGTACAACCAGTATTCAGCAACGCACTGTTTCTGAAATTATTACTAAAAACAATGCAGTGGTTGTTTTCTTCGGAAATGCTTACGCGATGAAACACTTTGAGAATATTCATCGTGCAAAGGGGCTGATTGTTGCCTACCAGGATAATGATTTAACACAGGAACTGGCAGCACAGTTAGTATTTGGAGCTAACGAGGCAACCGGAAGATTGCCGGTTACGGTTGATTCGCGTTTTCATTTAAATGACAGTATTGAAGTACAGAAAAATAACTCGCTGGCCTACACTCTCCCTGAAGAAGTGGGAATAAATTCTGAATTGCTGGAACACAAAATCGATTCAATTGCCATGCTGGGGCTTGACAAAGAAGCTTACCCCGGCTGCCAGGTGCTAATTGCCAAAGACGGAAAAGTAATTTTTCATAAATGTTACGGTTTTCACACCTATTCAAAAGAACAAAAAGTAGAAAAAGACAATTTATACGACTGGGCTTCGCTAACCAAAGTTACCGGCCCGTTGCCCGCTTTGATGAAACTGACAGACGAAAAAAAAATGGACCTGGATGCCCCGTTTAGCCGTTACTGGCCGGATTTTAATGTTGCCGACAAAAGAAACCTGAAAGTGCGCGAAATTCTGGCTCACCAGGCAAGGCTGGCGTCCTGGATACCTTTCTGGCAGATGACACTCGACAAAAACAAACGCCTGAGTTCTTCGGTTTTCAAACACGCACCATCTTCCGAATTTAATGTGCGTGTTTCCCCCGAACTGTACATGAACTACCATTTCAGAAGAATCATGTACGATAGCATTCGCGATTCAAAACTGTTGCCCCGCTCCAGGTATTTATATTCTGGCTTAAGTTTTTATTTGTACCCCGATATAATTAGCAATTTAACAGGCGAATCATACGAGGAATATGTAAAAGATACCTTTTACAAACCGCTGGGAGCATACACAATTACTTACAACCCTTACAAATACTTCCCGATGAAGAATATCATTCCAACAGAAAAAGACGACTTGTTCCGCATGGAAACGGTGCGTGGTTTTGTACACGATGAGGGTGCTGCCATGATGGGAGGAATTTCGGGAAATGCCGGACTTTTTGGGACAGCCAACGATTTGGCAAAGCTCTTCCAGATGTACCTTCAAAAAGGATATTTCGGGGGCCGGAGATATATCTCAGAAAAAACCGTAAATGAATTTATCCGTATTCAATACCCGCAAAACAACAACCGCAGGGGATTGGGTTTTGACAAACCGTTAATAGACAATTACAAAAATTCCCTGAAAGATGCATACCCGGCTGTAGATGCAAGTGCCAACAGTTTCGGGCACAGCGGTTTTACCGGAACTTTTGCCTGGGCCGACCCGGACTACGGGCTACTTTATATTTTCATGTCGAACCGCGTTCACCCAACGCGTGAAAATCAGAAATTATACCAGTTGAACATACGCACGGCAATGCACCAGGCAATTTACGATTGTATAAAAGAGAATTAACACAGAATTATTAAAAAATGTTAATTATTGTGTGCATATATTCTGTTAAACAAGTAAAAATCAAACCATAAGAAACTGGATTCAAAAAACTTACAATACACAAAATGCCGGGTTCATCCAACAAAATGCATTTGAATTTAAGCTTTTTAAGGATTACCTGTATTTTATATGCAGGTTATTAAATTATTAATTTTATTTTTACAGATACAATAAGTTCTTTATAATAGTATAATCAAAAAAACAAATAAGACATGGAGCGTAAAATCACATTTAACGAGCTGCGCAAAATAAAAGACAGCTTGCCTGACGGTTCGATAAAAAAAATAGCGCAAGAATTTGAAGTTACCGAAGAAACCGTCAGGAATTATTTTGGAGGCGCAAATTACACCAAAGGAGCTGCAGTAGGAATTCACATGGAACCGGGGCCAAACGGAGGAATAGTTCTCATCGACGACACAAAAATTTTAGACAGGGCAAAAGAAATTATAGAAACGGAAGCAATCTGACAAAAAAGAAACTCTTCACAAAAATATTTAGAGAAACTGTCCTATATTTGAAGGGCAGTTTTTTTTTATCATCTAAACCTTTTAAATATGAAAAATACATTTTTTCTTTTCCTTATTTTAATTTTTAGCTCCTGTGCCACAGAAGAACCATCGCAACCTTTATTTAACGGACAGGATCTGACCGGATGGGAAACCTGGGTTGGTGCCCTGGAAGAAAACGGTGAACCTGTTGGACTTAACAAAGACCCGTTAAACCTGTTTTCAGTTGTTGAACTTGACGGTGAAAAAGTAATCAGAATTTCGGGCGAAGTAAACGCTTCTCTGGCTACCAAGGAAGAGTTTGAAAATTACCATCTGACCATGGAATTTAAATGGGGTGAAAAAGTTTACTCCAACAGAAACAGCGGGCTTCTTTATCACAGCTACGGTGAATTTGGCGAGGGAATTGGTGTATGGATGAGCTCGCACGAATTGCAGCTGATGTCAGGAAATATTGGCGATTCGTACCGGATGGGAAAATCCTATTGCGAAATACCCATGGTACAAAACGATAAGGGCAGATACGTTTATTCAAAAGATGCTGATAAAATACCTTCCATTCCGGACACCGACACCAAAATTGTGGCCAAGGATGGCGATTTTGAAAACCCTGTTGGGCAATGGAATAAAATAGAATTGTATTGTTTCGACAGAACTTCGGTTCATGTTGTAAACGGAAAAGTAAACATGATCAACTACAATTCGGGGAAATATTTAGGCCCCAATTCAATTGAACCACTTTCAAAAGGTAAAATTCAACTTCAATCGGAAGGTGGCGAATTGTTTGTCCGATCGATTCAGATAAAACCGATAAAGGAGATTCCACAGGAAGTCCTTCAATAAAAAAAATAGAAGAAACCCGTTTCCCGGCAGAAACGGGTTTCTTTTTGCTTTTTTGGTTACTAACAAAACATACGGTTTCCGTTGATATCTTTTTTTGAACGCACCAAAAGAAAAAGCTATTCTTGCCAAAAAATTAAAATCACAGTACATGAAGCCAAATTCTTTTCGTGAACAATTCACCTTTAAAAACAGCGTTTTAGGTATTCAGTTTTTATTTGTTGCATTCGGGGCAACTGTTCTGGTGCCGCTTCTGGTAGGAATCGACCCTTCTGTAGCCCTGTTCACCGCAGGCATCGGAACACTGATTTTTCATCTTGTTACCCGGGGAATGGTGCCGGCTTTTCTTGGAAGCAGTTTTGCTTTTATTGCTCCAATTATTGAGGCAACCAGGCTATTTGGCTGGCCCGGGACACTGTCCGGAATAATAGCTGTTGGTCTGGTTTACGGCATTGTTTCCGTTCTGGTTAAACTCAGGGGAATCCGATTTGTTGAAAAACTTTTCCCGTCAGTAGTAGTTGGCCCGGTAATTATGATCATAGGGTTGTCGCTGGCAACATCGGCAGTCGACATGGCCAAAACCGACTGGCTGCTTGCGGTAATTGCACTGGCAGCGGCAGTAGTAACGGTTATTTTTGGCAAGGGGATGATTAAACTCATTCCTGTTTTTGTGGGAATTGCCGTGGGATATATTGTAGCCCTGGTTTTAGGAAGAGTTGATTATTCCGCCATTTCTGAGGCTTCATGGATTATGATACCGGAGTTTACCGTGCCCGAATTTAGCTGGCAGGCTATTCTTTACATGATTCCGGTGGCCATTGCCCCGGTAATTGAACACGTGGGCGACATGTATGCGCTGGGTGGTGTTTGCGATAAAAACTTTATTGAAAAACCGGGGTTAAACCGTACACTTCTTGGCGACGGGATTGCTACAGCCGTTGCAGGTTTTTTTGGTGGCGTGCCCAACACAACCTACTCCGAAGTAACCGGCGCCATTTCGTTAACCAAAGTAACCAACCCTTTTGTTATGCGCGTTGCCGCCATAACCGCCATTGTTTTTGCCTTTGTTGGTAAAATCAGCGGCTTTTTAAAAACCATTCCGCAATCGGTGCTGGGTGGAATTATGTTACTTCTTTTTGGAATGATAGCTTCCATAGGCATTAAAACTCTGGTCGATTCAAAAAGCAATCTTTCAGAAACCCGCAACCAGGTAATTGTTTCGGTGGTTTTAACGGTGGGCATTGGCGGCGCAGTTATTCAGTACGGAACGTTTTCGCTGGCCGGAATTGGTTTGGCTGCCGCTGTGGGTATTATTCTGAATCTGATTCTGCCAAAAACAAAAAACTAAAAAAAGAAAAACCGTTTAAAAATTATTGATTGATTTCAGGAAGATATTTCCAAAACCTCCGGGGCATGTGCTGACGCTGCAACCGGAGGTTTTTTCGTTCCTTAATGTTGATGTTGGTAAAATACGACTTCCATAATTTTTGATAAAACTCCTCGCCTTCTTCCACAATATTTTCATTCACCTTCCCGGTCATTGCGCTAAATTCTTTGTTCGATATCTCCACCTCCTCCAGTTGTCCGTGTTCGTATAAAACACCGTAATCGCGTTTCAAATCGTACACCAGCCAGCGCTGGTCGGCAAAACGTTTTCTGAAGTGTTCCACCGCCAGTGGAATCACATCATAACGGGGTTCAATCCCACAAAAGTACAACCCCTCGTTGGTGTGCTGGAAACGCACAAACTGCAAAATACGCATGGCCTCTTTTTTTACTTTTTGCGAAACTTGTGTAAGCGCCAAAACATCGGGGTCGCCAAAATCGGTTTCAATATTCAGTTGTTCTGCAAACAAGCGTCGCATAAAACGGTAGATTTTCATTTCAATTCCGGGTTCTTCCGAGAGAAATGCATAAAACAACATCTGGCTGTTTCGTACCGACATTTTTTTCTGAACTCCCTTCCAAACACGATCTGCTTTTTTAGCATCGGCTGGAACTTCGAACCGCTGGGCAAACATATTTTTCTGTTCTTTTTTCTGTGAAATTATATCAACCGGGAAATCGCTTCTGCTGTAACAGTCGAAAACCGCTGTTAAAAAGCCTTCAAAACTTCCGTTATACACGTAAATCATCATAATGCAATGATTGCTTTTTGCCTGAAATAAAAAATTATTTTACTGCTGCCGTCGCCCAATCGGGAAAAACAGATACATCAATATCAAAAACCAGAGTTCCCCAGAAATACATCACCAGGGTTGCAATAACAATACCGGCAAGATTTAAAAAAAATCCGGTTTTTACCATGTCTTTTACCCGGATACGGTTAGTGCCAAAAATGATGGCATTGGGCGGGGTTGCCACCGGCAGCATAAAAGCCAGCGATGCAGCCAGTGTTGCCGGAACCATTAAAAGCAGTGGATTGATTTTTATGGTCATTGCCAGTCCGGCCAAAATGGGTAAAATCATCTCGGTGGTTGCCACATTCGAGGTAAGTTCGGTTAGCAGCGACATCATGCTTACATTGGCAAAGGTCAAAACAATGGGTTTTACATTGGCCAGGCCAGCCAGTTGTTCGCCAAACCAAACCGAAAGCCCCGACTCAACAAACCCCTGCGCCAAAGCAAAACCTCCGCCAAAAAGCAATACAATTCCCCACGGAATTTTATTGGCGGTTTCCCAGTTCATAATCCGTTCTCCTTTTTGGGTTTTGGAGGGAATCATAAAAAGAAACAGGGCAATAAAAATAGCAACGGTTCCATCGTTTATAAATGAAGGTGTTTTAAATAACTTCGACCATCCCGGAATTTCGATCGACTGAATGGAAAAACCAGCCCTGAAAATCCATAAAAACGCCAGGATAACAAACAAAATCAATACAATTCTTTCCTCGGGTTTTGGTTTCCCCAAAGCAACATATTCCTTTTTAAAGTCATCAATTTGCAAATTGTTCCATTGCTCTTTGGGTTTATACATGATATAAAGCAACACCCAGGCTGTCAGAAAAATCAGGACGGTTACCGGTACTGCAAAAATAAACCAGTCGGCAAATGAAATCTCGGCCATTTCAGGGAAAATGATATTTACAATCCGGGCAAACGACAAATTTGGCGGTGTGCCAACCAGGGTAGTGATTCCGCCGATGGAAGCTGAATATGCAATTCCGAGCAACAAACCGATGTTGTATTTCCCGGTTTTTTCCTTTCCCAGGCTTTCTTCCAGCTTAAAAATAATTGACAGGGCAATGGGAACCATCATCATGGCAGTGGCAGTGTTCGACATCCACATGGAAAGAAAAGCAGTGGCCAGCATAAAACCAAGCAGAATGCGGCCCGGACTAATCCCAAAAAAAATCAGTATTTTCAGGGCAATTCGCCGGTGAAGGTTCCAGCGTTCCATGGCAAAGGCCATCAAAAAACCGCCAATAAAAAGAAAAATAAGGTGGTTAAAATACATGGATGAAACGGTTTTCCCGTCAACAACGCCAAAAAGCGGGAAAAATGCCACAGGAATCAGGGCGGTGGCTGCCAGCGGAATGGCTTCGGTTATCCACCATGCCGCCATCAAAAAAGCAATGGCAAACGTGTAGGTTACTTTCTTATTTTCAGGATCGAGATCGGCAAACAGAATGATTAGCAAACTTATTACCGGAGCCACTACAAGGGAAATCTGCTGCAGTCTTCCGGATTTTGTTTTGAATAACTTTGACATGCTGAACAAGTAAAGGTTTTAATTCAGGTGATAAAATAATTATCTTTCAACATGCACTAAATGTAACAAAAGAATGCGGGAATTCAATACAATCCATTTTCGAAAAAAGAAGGGGCTGAAAAGGATTTTTACAAAACGGGCAAAGGCAAATGGTTGGTAGCTGAAGGTTGCAGCTTCGGATAAATCATCCCAGATTATCAATCACTTTTTTCATTTTTTGCTGAATTTCAATCGCAATTCCGGCGAGCGATTCATTCTTTACAGAGATCATTGAGGCAATCGGGTCAACGGCTGAAACTTCAACATCTCCGTTTTCATGCTCTTCAACAATTACATTACACGGAAGAAAAACTCCGATTTTATCTTCACTGGTTAACGCCTGGTAAGCATGTTTTGGGCTGCATGCACCTAAAATTTTGTACTTTTTAAAATCAACATCCAACCTCTTTTTTAAGGTATCGGCAACATTAATTTCGGAAAGTACTCCAAAACCCTCTTTTTTCAACTCTTCAACAACCAGCTCTGTTGCTTCATCAAAATTTTTACCGGCAATAATTTTACTAAAATAATAACTCATAATTCTCTTCTTTTATCATTGTTATTCATGTACTCAAACAACAATTAAAACTAACTCATGTTCAAAATTCCGCAATAATGCTCTGAACCCGGAATGTATTTCACTCATTTATGGGTTTATTTTCAAGGAATAATTAGGGAGTACTTGTATTCAATTCCCGGCAAAACTCCGCATTGGGCCGAATCATAACTATTTATCGGGTGCCAAAACCCACGAACGGGCTTCATTCGGACAAACAAACGATTTCATTTCAATTCCGGCCAGCTGACAGTAAATGGTCACCAGTTTGGCAACAATGCTCATTTTTTGGTCGGTTACCAGTGCAATTTTATTTTTGAAATTTTTTCTCAGAAGTTTTAATGTGTCAACCATGCCCAACAGTTCGTCATAACTGGGATGGTAATTCATTGCTGTTAAATCAACTATAATTCTGCAATCGGGGCTGAAATCGGGATGACCGGCCACATACTTCATTGAATCAGTTGATTGTTTGTAATCAATTTCTCCCTTGCCGGTAACAATACAAAGTGAATCTTTCAAATTGAACTGATACCCGAAATTATCCGATTTTTTTTCCAAAGTCATTAATTATTTCTGACACTAACTCAAAAAGCACACTAAATGTAATTATTCTTTTTCCGAATAAGAAAATTTCCGGCCCCCGAGTTATGTAACTTTTATTACCCAATCCATAAACCTGTTTCCAACCAAAGTAGGGTTATGCCTCATTTTGGCCATTTTATTAATAAATGTAAACGTAAGATTAAATTGTACCACCAATGATAATCACCTCATATTCCTGTTATCGAAATTTGTTCTGCAACAGTTCCACACACTACAGCTATCAAATATACTTAAATTCTTACTGAACCAAAGCTTTTTAAAAGTCAAAAAATTAACACCCGAATGTTAGTATAAAAGACAAAATTGCCTTAACTTTCATAATCAAATTAAAACATTATGTATCAATACAAAGCAACAGTAAAAAGGATTGTCGATGGTGATACACTGGATATAATTATCGACCTGGGGTTTAAAATTACCACCAACCAAAGAATTCGTCTGGCACACATCAACACACCCGAAACATTCAATGTAAAAAAGGATTCGGAAGAGTATAAAAAGGGAATAGAAGCCAAGATATTTGTTGAACAACGAGTGGCCGAAAATAATTTCGAAGCCATTATTGAAACCGATAAGGATGTGGGAAAATACGGGCGTTATATTGCAACGGTCAGGCTGGCTGACAAGGAAATTACCCTTAACGACGAGCTGGTTAAAATGGGGCTGGCACAATATGCCTCCTATTAAAATTTTGACCCCTCAAATTGCTTTATTATAACGAGGAACAAAAAAAGTCATCCTGAACAATTTCCTTTGCAATTGCATTAATTATTAGTAAATGTTTGTACAATTTTTTAACTTTCCTACATCTGTACATTTGAAATAAATTCAGGATGAACAATAATCCAAAAAAATTTGGAACCGCCCCGGTATTTTTCACTGCTATCTCCACCATTTTAGGGGCCATTTTATTTTTACGTTTCGGAAATGCTGTTGAGATCATAAGACTCTATGGTGCTTTTTTTATCATTTTGTTGGTTTATTTTATTGCATCTCGCTATTTATATTATTCCAGTTGAAAAGACAATGACAAAGCAAAAAAAACAGTATCGATTTTAATATAGAAAGGAAAGTGCTTAACAGTGACCAAAATAATAGAAAAAAGAAAACTGCAATAATTAAACTATTGCGGCGTATGCCATTTTCAATAAGTGTATTGTCTATTTTTTTCTTCTTGTATGACATCGGGTTTGAACATCAATCAAACATGTCTGAAGTTTTACTGGTTATTTATACTTCTACTTTGATTATTGGAACAATCTCAATCATAGTAAGATATTTTTTTCAAGAAAACCGTCCAAGATTGAAGGTACTACCGTTTGATATTATATTGCTTCTATTTTTAATTCTTCTGATACTTCAACAACTCAACTTTAACTTTTTTCTGTCTGTTTTTAAACAATTATTCTGGATTTATATTGGAGTCTTCACGGTTTTTATCAGGGAGTTTGCTGCACTTAAAATTGATTTAAAAAGAACTGTTATTAATCCGGCCCAATTATTTATAATTAGTTTTTTAGTTATAATTGTAATCGGAGCACTATTATTAATGCTCCCTGAAACCACCCATTCACGCATTTCCTTTATTGATGCCATGTTTACTTCAACCAGTGCAGTTTGTGTGACCGGTTTATTAGTTGTTGATACAGGAAGTTTTTTTACAGAATCCGGACAAACTATTATAATCCTGTTAATACAGATTGGTGGTATCGGGATAATGACTTTTGCAAGCTATTTCAGTTACTTTTTTAGAGGAGATTCAACATACAAGAGTCAATTGGCAATTCGTGAAATGACCAATACTGAGAAAATAGGCGAAGTCTTTTCCACTCTAAAAAAAATACTTCTTATTACCCTTTTGATTGAAGGAACAGGTGCGCTGCTAATTTTTCAAAGTATTGATTCAACTGTTCTCCCTGTATTGTCTGACCGTATTTTTTTCTCTGTTTTCCATTCTGTTTCAGGATTTTGCAATGCAGGTTTTTCAACGTTGGAAAATAGCTTTTATGAAGCGTCCTATAGGTTTAATTATCCCTTACATTTAACAATAGCGTCTCTGTTTATTTTGGGTGGCTTGGGTTTCCCCATTGTTCTAAATCTGTTGAAGTACCTGAGAACCAAAATAAAATCTTATTTTCTAATTTTATTTGGTAAAAAGTACTTAGTTTCATCTCCATGGATAATTAATATAAATACCCGGATTGTGCTGTTTACATCTCTCATTCTGGCTGTTTTTGGTACCCTGTTTTTTTTTCTCTTTGAGTACAACAACACATTATCTGATCATAGTTTTACTGGCAAAATAGTTACCGCCTTTTTCGGGGCTGTCACCACAAGAACGGCAGGATTCAACACCGTAGATACAGCCTCATTGAAGATTTCCACAATATTAATTGTCATATTTCTTATGTGGATTGGGGCATCGCCTGGCTCAACAGGCGGAGGAATTAAAACAAGTACATTTGCCATTGCTGTTTTAAACGTTTTAAGTATTGCGAAAGGGAAATCAAGGCTTGAGATATTTAAACGGGAAATTTCCAGCATATCCGTAAACAGGGCGTTTGCAATAATAATCCTCTCGATAACTGTTATTCTGATTTCCATTTTTCTCATTTCATTTTTTGATCCCGACAAAGCATTATTAAATATTTTTTTTGAATGTGTTTCAGCCTATAGTACGGTAGGATTAAGCAGAGGAATAACGGCAGAGTTAAGTACAGCAAGTAAATCTATTCTAATCCTAACTATGTTCATTGGTAGAATTAATATGCTGACCATTTTAATCGCTATCTTTAAAAAAGTTTCTTCGGAAAACTATCGGTTTCCTACTGAAAACATCTTAATAAACTAAAATTTAAAGAACAATGAAATTTATAATCATAGGACTTGGAAACTTTGGTTCCTCATTGGCAGAAAAACTTACTCAAATGGGGCACGAGGTAATTGGTGTTGACAAAAAAATTGAAAAAATAGAAGAGTTTAAAGATAAAATTACTCAGGCAATATGTTTAGATTGTAAACATCAGGATGCCGTTAAAAATTTGCCGTTAAAAAATACAGATGTAGTGGTAGTGGGGATAGGTGAAGATGAAGGTGCTAATATTTTGACCACTGCTTTAATGAAAAAAATGAATGTCCCCAGATTAATAAGTCGTTCTGTTTCTCCTATTCATGAAACCGTTTTAGAAGCCATGGAAGTTACAGAAATTGTTCGCCCTGAAGAAGAAACCGCAGAAAGATGGGCAAAAAAACTTTCGGCAACAAGTATAATTAATTCTTTGGAATTAGCTGACAACTA
>JAFGDX010000544.1 GCA_016931875.1 Prolixibacteraceae bacterium | reverse complement strand
TATTCCTTGTTTTATCAATCTTAAGCGGTAAACGCGCGGGTCGTTAAACCCTTTTCCTCCCATAAAATCATACGCATCGTAACCCTGGTATCCTCCAATTTCGTTGGCCAGAATAAAATTTTTGTGTCTGATTTTCACACCGGCTTCAAACAGCGGGCCTTCGTCCTGGGCCATTTCCACCTTGTTGGTTTGCCACTCGTAAAATCCACCCATTCCGGCAATTCGTATTTCATCAAAAAAGTGGTTTTTTGGGAAAAAACTTTTTCCGAGCGAAAGATAAAAATAGTGTGCCATTCCGTCGGTGTAACGGCCATGCAGTATCGATCCGGTGGTGGTTTTTAATGAATAGTTCAGAAGAACATCAGTCCACTTTCCGCGGTTTTTTACGAGTTGAAGAAAGGTGCTTATCCACAAATCGCCGCCCGAAGTTTTCCAGCCTTTGTCGTCGTAATAAATTTGGCGTGCGGTGCGCACTTCGTTGTTCATGCGGAAGGTTTCTGTCGGGAACCCCCAGAATTTAACCGCTACTTTTTGGGGAACTACGGTCCATTGAAATGCCAGATACGAATTGACAGCTGTGTCGCCTTTCATAAAATGCGAATGAATTCCCGCCGTAAAACTTGATTCCTTATCAATTTCGGCGTAATCCATTTCGGGAACCGGAAGCGCGTTTGGCCCCATTGTTCCGGGAGCCACCTGAATCCATTTGCTGATGTGGCTACTGCCAAAATCAACCCAGTTTTTGGTGCTGCGGCTTTGCCCAAAACTGCCGATAGTCAAAATCAATAAAAGCGATGCCAGAGCATTTCTCATTCATGTAAGTGTTATGTTCGCAATGGAACAAGACGGTCAAAATTTTATATCCTTCTGACAAAAACAGATAAACGGTTTGTTTGTTGAAATCGTTGGCTTCAGGTATTTTTGTCAGCATCAATGAAAAAAAAGGACTGGAAAATAAAAAGTTGGATTTTGCCTGCGCTGGCATTGGTGGTTTTTCTTTTAACACGAATACTGGCTGGTTTGTCCGAAATCACGGAACAGGTTTATTCTCAGGGGCTTTATCCACATATAGCGTCGGCTGTTTCCGCTTTCAGCAAATGGGTTCGGTTTTCGCTCGACGACCTGTTTTACCTGCTTCTTATTTTGCTGTTTTGTAGTTTAATTGCCCTGTTGTTTTTTCGGAAAATTAAATTTCTGAAAGCCGGAAAGATTGTTCTGAATGTTTTGGCGGCAGTATTTGTTCTATTCTATTTTTTGTGGGGCTTCAATTATTTCCGGGCCGGTGTTAATACCCGGCTCGGCATTCAGGAACAAACACCCGGCACGGAAGAGTTTTTACTGGTTTTCGAAAATCTGGTAGAAAGAACCAATGCCTCCTGTCAATCGTTTGAAAATTTCAATGCCCGGGAAATCGACAGCCTGGTTGAAGAATCATACAAAAAACTGGCTCCGGTTTTGAAACTAAATTATCCATCGGGTACACGGCGGGCAAAAAATATTAGTTTAAGTAATTTTTTTGCCAAAGCCGGAATTTCTGGTTATTACGGGCCTTTTTTTAACGAGGTGCACCTGAACAGTCATCTTTTGCCTGTGGAATATCCGTTTGTGCTGGCCCACGAAAAGGCGCACCAGTTTGGAATAACGAGCGAAGCCGAAGCCAACTTTTATGCCTGGCTGGTGTGCACCCAAAGTCATTCTAAACAGTTGCAGTATTCCGGAAATCTGGCGCTCCTCCGGTATTTTGTCAACCAGGGTTTCCGGCTGGAAGCTTATTCTGAAATAATAAAAAAGCTGGACGACAGGGTGCGCGAAGATTACCGCAAAATCAGGGAACACTGGATGCGTTTACGGAATGAAAAAGTAGACAAAGTGGCTACAAAAGTAAATGATACGTATTTGAAAACCAACAGAGTGGAAAAGGGAATTGAAGATTATCAGGGCGTGGTGAAATTTGTTATGGATTTTTCGCTCGACACAGCTTTTCAGCAAAAGTGGCATTTGCCTGCCAATTAAAATGTCCTACTTTTGTGGTTCAAAAAATGGGAGAATATGAGGTTAATTCCAATTTCAGCAGGACATTTTCATTGCGACGGCGGGGCGCTTTTCGGAGTGATTCCCAAACTTCTGTGGAACAAGGTGTATCCGTCGGATGAAAATAACTTTACTAAACTGGCTCTGCGTTGTTTGCTGATTGAAAACGGAGATCGCAAAATTCTTGTTGAAACCGGAATCGGGAATCACTATTCTGAAAAACACCAAAAAAACAACGGATACATTTCCGGAAATCAGTTGGAAGATTCGTTGTTGGAAAACGGCTGTTCTGCAGAAGAAATTACCGATGTTTTTCTTACCCACCTTCACTGGGATCATGCCACGGGAGCCGTTAAAAACGAAAACGGGCAGTTGCGGCTTTTGTTCCCCAATGCAACACACTGGTGCAGTAAAACACAGTGGGAGCATTCCAAAATTTCCAACGCGCGTGAACGGGCTGCCTATCATCCCGAAGTTTTAAATTTCCTTTTTTATTCAGGGAAATTGCAACTGGTGGAAAATGAAGGCGAACTTTTCCCCAATATTGAAGTCCGTTTTTACCATGGCCACACTCCCGGGCAAATGATTCCGTTTATCAACTTCAGAGAGAAAACGATTGTTTACACTTCCGATTTGGTTCCCACCACAGCCAATATCCCGCTGCTTTGGATGGCTGCCTACGACCTGGACCCCCTGAAAACAATGGAAGAAAAGGAGCATTTTTTAAAAGAGGCGGCAGAAAAAAACTACATCCTGTTTTTTGAACACGATTTTTATACGGAATGCGCTTCCGTTGAAAATAGTGAGAAAGGATTTAATTTAAAACATCGTTTCAGAATTTCAGAGATTTGATCAGCCCAATAATCACATCATCGGTTTACATATTTTCTGAATTTAGCTAAATACGGGAAGTAAACTTGCCTAATTTTCATTTTTTGCTCAATTAGCAAAAATTTCAACATAATCGATAAAAACAGTTTTACAGCTTCCTTCAGTCATATTCAATTCTCCCCAAATGTCTTCGGCATATCCTGTTCCATGTTCCGGCCTGATTTCAACTTTATAAACAATACAATTATTTTATCAATTGTTTTGATTTTATCCGGTTGGCCAAAGCTGCCGAAAGTTTTTTCCCGCTTTCCTTGTCCGGATGAACACCATCGGTATAGTTGTATGCTGAGTTGGAGTCTGAAAAATCAATATATCCGTCGGATATTTCAATTGCTCTTTGGATTACGGTATTGAAATCGGGCATTAATGTGTTTTCTACTTTCATTAAATCAGGATGAACGGGTAGCCTTACCAGGTAAACCTCACCATAAGTATTCAAATAATGTATAGTTTTTATCAGATACGCAAAACGGACATCGGAATATGCATAATCTGATAATTTTTCACTGTAATCATTTACAGTAAACTGTGTTCTTCGTTCCACTTCTTTATTGTCAGTGTTTAAATTAACTTCAAGCCAGCCGTCGTTATGCAAAAGGGCCGGCGATGTGTTGAACAACAATTGATAATAACTTCCCTGGAAATGATAAATCAGGTATTTAAAATTTGGGTTTCTGTTCACATTGCGGACAGAAT
>JAFGDX010000543.1 GCA_016931875.1 Prolixibacteraceae bacterium | reverse complement strand
TCAGAAGATTTAATTGGAGTTATTGACAAATTTTTACCAAGACAGTAGTGTTAATGGATGAAACAATTGATATAAGAGGTGAAAATTTTTCGGAAACCGACCGGGAGTTGGATAAGAAACTGCGTCCGCTGGAATTTGACGATTTTAACGGGCAAAGCCAGATTGTTGAAAACCTGAAGGTGTTTGTAAAAGCGGCTAAATTACGCGGAGAATCTCTGGACCATGTTCTTTTACACGGGCCGCCCGGATTGGGAAAAACAACCTTATCAAATATTATTGCCAACGAACTGGGTGTAGGAATAAAAATTACTTCGGGCCCGGTGCTCGATAAACCCGGCGATTTAGCAGGACTGCTTACCAATCTTGAAGACAAGGATGTGCTTTTTATCGACGAAATTCACCGTCTTTCGCCCATTGTTGAAGAGTATTTGTATTCAGCCATGGAAGATTTCAGGATTGATATTATGATTGACAAAGGGCCCAGCGCACGTTCCATTCAGCTGGAATTAAACCCGTTTACCTTAATTGGGGCTACAACCCGCTCGGGGCTGTTAACATCTCCTTTAAGAGCCCGTTTTGGTATCAACTCTCACCTGGAATATTATGATTCCGATGTTTTAACCGGAATCGTAAAACGCTCGGCCGGGATTCTGGATGTATATATTTCTGACGATGCTGCAAATGAAATTGCTTCACGGAGCAGAGGTACTCCACGTATTGTAAATTCATTGTTGCGCAGGGTACGCGATTTTGCCCAGGTAAAAGGCTCGGGAAAAATAGATATGGACATAACAAAACATGCGTTAAAAGCACTGAATATTGATGAATACGGGTTGGATGAAATGGACAACCGCATTTTGTATTGTATCATCGATAAATTTAAAGGCGGCCCGGTAGGGATTACCACCATTGCCACTGCGGTGGGCGAAGATGCCGGAACCATTGAAGAAGTGTATGAACCGTTTCTGATAAAAGAAGGATTTATAAAACGAACACCCCGCGGCAGAGAAGCAACAGAACTGGCCTATAAACATTTGGGGAGAATAAAATACGGCGATTCTCCCACTTTATTCTGATGCAACCAGCTTTATTTCGAAAAGCCGTGGCCAGTATTTTCCGGTAACAAACAAACGGTCGTTTTCCTTGTCGTACGCAATTCCGTTCATATAATCAATCGTTTCCGAAGCATTGGTGTACATGTTCATAATCCCGTCCAAATTGATTTCAGAAAGTACTTTGCCGGTTTCCGGGTCAATTTCAATGATGATGTTGGTAGTATAAACATTGGCAAAAATTTTTCCGTTTATGTATTCCAGTTCGTTGATAAAATTTATCAAACCCTTGTTGCTGGCTACCTGCAGTGTTTTTACTTCCGAAAAATTATTCGGGTTAATCCATGTTAATGTATGGGTTCCGTTGCTCATTATCAGGTTGGTACCGTCGTTTGTCAAACCCCAGCCTTCGCGCGAATTGTAGCGGAAACTATCAACGAGGGCAAAATCAGAAAGATTATAAACAAATCCTTTTTGCGCTTTGTAAGTTAGTTGGTAAATTTTGTCGTTCAAAATGGTAATTCCTTCGCCAAAATATTTTTCATCGAGCGAATATTGCTGAACGACATTTCCGGTGTTGAGCTGTGTTTTTGTAATATGCGATTCGCCATGGTTTCCGGTTCCTTCATACAAAAAACCAGCGTAAAATTCAAAACCTTCAGTAAATGCAGTTTTTGAATGCGGGTAATTGTTTACTACCTGGTAACTGTAATTTTTTGGTGCAACATCGGAAATAACCAAAAGGCTTTTTATGCGTGTGTTGTTTACCCCGTCGGTTTTTGTGGCAAGTACTCTGAAGTTGTTATTTCCCAGCGAATTCAGTTCAATGCCCGGAACCGAAAATTCAAGTTCGTTGCTTTCTTTAATCAATTGATTTTCGTAATACAACTGTATATTTTTAATTTCTCCGTTTTTGACTTTTGTTTTTACCTCAACTGTAACTTCTTCGCCAAAAATATAATTTTGTTTGGCGGGTTGAACAACAATGTTGCTAACCGGTTTGCGCGAGCGTTGGGGTTTATTTGAACACGAAAAAAAAGTGACAAACAAACAAAATAAAAGTACCAAGGGAAAAAGCGATTTCTTCATACGTACAAATCTTTCATTTATGTTTCACCAAAGATAAAACTTAAAAATAAATGCGGATGGTATTTTCGTTTTCCCAATGAATATGAATACTATCTTTGTTTAAAATTTAAGGATTTGAATTCATTTAAAAAACTCGCAGGCGATACGGCCATTTATGGTGTTAGCAGTATAGTTGGACGGTTTTTAAACTGGTGGCTGGTTCCTTACTATTCGTTTATTTTTGCGCCCGAAGAATACGGAGTGGTTGCCAATTTGTATGCCATGGTTTCGTTTTTTCTGGTATTACTGGCTTACGGAATGGAAACGTCGTATTTCAGGTACGCATCAAAAAGTACCGATCCTGAAAAAATATATTCTACTTCCCTTATTTCGCTGTTTTTTACCTCGGTAAGTTTTGTTTTTCTGGCCATTGCATTTAATAACGAAATTGCTTCGTTTATTCAATACCCCAATCATCCGGAATACATTTCGTGGTTTGCCGTTATTTTGGGCATCGATGTTTTTTCAAACATTCCGTTTGCCCGGTTGCGGCTGAATAACCGTCCGGGGAAATTTGCCTTTCTGAAAATTGTAAATATTGGATTTAACATCGGGTTTAACCTGTTTTTTCTTACAATTTGTCCGAAACTGCTTGCCGGCAACCCCGATTCGTTTGTGAACCTGTTTTATTCTCCGGAGATTGGAGTAGGATATATTTTTATTTCCAATTTGCTGGCTTCAATCATTACGCTTATTTTGCTTTTGCCCGAGATATTCCGGATTTCATTTCAGTTTGATAAAAAATTGCTGGCTCAGATGTTGAGTTACGGTTTTCCTATTTTGATTGTTGGTTTGGCAGGAATGGTAAATCAGAATATCGACAAGGTGCTCATTCCGGTTTTGATTCCCGAGAACCAGGATCCCATGTTTCAGTTGGGCGTGTACGGGGCAAATTATAAACTGGCAGTTTTAATGAATATGTTTATTCAGGCATTCAGATATGCTTTTGAACCTTTTTTCTTTTCACGCGGAGATTCAAAAGAAGACCCACGGATGTATGCCACGGTAATGAAGTATTTTGTCATTTTTGGCCTGCTTATTTTTCTTGGAATGGTGTTGTTTATCGACGTAATTAAAGTAGTTATCGATACTGAATATCACGAGGGACTAAAAGTGGTGCCCGTAATTTTGATGGCCAACCTTTTTTTTGGAATTTACTTTACCTTATCATTGTGGTACAAGCTGAAAGATATGACGCGGTATGGCGCCTACATGGCATTGACAGGAGCCGCCGTAACCTTGGTTCTTAACTTTTTGCTTCTCCCGGTGATGGGCTACATGGGCTCGGCAATAGCCGTTTTTGCCTGTTTTTTTGTAATGATGACCCTTTCCTATTTTTTAGGACAAAAATATTACCCCGTACCATACAACTTAAAACGGATAGGAGCCTATTTCCTCGTAGCCGTTGTTATTTATATTTTATCTTTATATACTTCAACGCAAACACCGGTTTTGAAATTTTCAGCTCACCTGCTTTTTATTGCAATGTATGTGCTGGTTGTTTTAAAATGGGAAAAAATGGAATTGAGAGGCTTATTTAAATTCAGTAAAAAGAAATAAATACCAAAAACTATTAATTTTGCCGGAATGAAAAATTTAGCTGGAAAGGTGATTGCCCTGGCAAGCGATCACGCAGGTTTTGAAAAAAAACAGGTAATAGTGAACTACTTGCAAAAACAGGGAATTGCCTGTAAAGACTTTGGCTGTTATTCAGAAGAAAGTTGTGATTATCCTGATTTTGCCCATAAAATTGGTAAAGCTGTAAACGAAGGTGAATTTGAAATTGGCATCACCTTTTGCGGAAGCGGACAGGGAATTAGTATCACAGCCAACAAATATCCAAATGTTCGTTCGGCATTGTGTTGGAATGCTGAAATTGGAGCTTTGGCCAAACAACACAATAATGCAAATATATGTGCCATTCCGGCCCGATTTGTTACCGAAGATGAAACCATTGCCATTGTGGATGCTTATTTAAATGCTGAATTTGAAGGAGGCCGCCATGAACGAAGAATTGCAAAAATTCCGATAAAATAATATGCCGGTATACAAAAGGAAATTTCTGAAAGACTCCTCCATCGCGTTCGACAAAAAACATCGGAAAACCATAAATTTTAATATTTCAAGATACAACGAAGCCGTTGCCAAAGGAAAATTACGCTATAAAAATCTGAATCTGGCCAAAGAACGGGCTTCGTATATAAAATCGGATGTTGTTAAAAACCTGGCAACTTATCTCGAAGAATTTGAAAAAAATGCCCAAAAAAACGGAATCGAAGTAATCTGGGCCCGCAACGGCCATGAAGCTGTAAACGAAATCACCCGCGTTGCAAAGGAAAACAATGCCCGGCTCATGGTAAAAAGTAAATCCATGATTTCGGAAGAAATTGAATTGAATAAACACGTGGAGGAAATGGGAGTGGAGCCTGTTGAAACCGATTTGGGCGAGTTTATTGTTCAGGTGGCAGGCGAAAAACCATACCACATTTTAACGCCGGCCATGCACAAATCAAAAGAAGATGTGGCCCGGCTGTTTAATGAAAAATTTGATACACCTCCGGATTCTTCCCCCGAAGAACTAACCGGATTTGTTCGCGAAAAATTACGAAAACAATTTACTTCTGCCGAAATTGGGGTAACCGGTGCAAATTTTCTGGTTGCCGATGTGGGTGGCATTGTTTTAACCGAAAACGAAGGAAACGGATTTATGTCGGTTTCTTTTCCAAAAGTTCATATCGTAATTGCAGGAATTGAAAAAATTTTACCCTCCATAAACCATCTGCCATTGTTTTTGCCACTTTTATCGGCCTTGGGCACAGGCCAGCAGGTTACGGTTTACAACTCGCTGTTAACCGGCCCAAAAAAAACGGGTGAAAGCAATGGTCCGGAAAAAATGGTGGTAATTTTGCTTGATAATAAAAGAACTGATATTGCACAAGCCGGAGAACAATCGGCCGCATTAAAATGCATTCGTTGCGGTGCGTGTTTAAATGCCTGCCCCATTTATAAAAATGTGGGCGGTTACACTTATAACACCACATACAGCGGCCCCATCGGCTCGGTTATTTCACCTTATTTTAATGGTTTTGACAGTTACAACCACTTAAGTTTTGCCTGTACGGTTTGTGGCGCCTGTACCGAAGTGTGCCCTGTAAAAATTCCCCTGCACGAACTGTTGTTGAACAACCGTAAAAACAGTGTTGAGATGAACCTGGGAACCTTAAAATGGGATTTTGGGATGAAAATGTATGAATTTGCATTCAAAAACCGTAAAAACCTTGATGCGGTTAATGGGAATGTTAAAAACAGTTTATTAAATTTAAACCGGAAAGTTTTAGGAAGTAAAAAAAATAAACCCACGTTTGCAAAAGAGTCGTTTAGCAAATTAAAGAAGTTGGATAAAATTTAAAAAATAGTGTTATGTTGTCGAATACTTGTAAATATGCAGTCAGGGCGTTGATTTATCTGGGAAAATTTTCGGAAGAGGATAAAAGAATTGGGATTAAAAAAATTTCTGAAGATTTGGGGCTTTCTTCTCCGTTTTTAGGAAAAATTTTGCAAAACCTGGTGAAACAGAAATTGCTGGTTTCAACCAAAGGGCCAAACGGCGGATTTGCCCTGGCAAAAAAAGCAGAAGAGATAACTCTTTGGGATATTGTAATTAAGGTAGATGGGGAAGAATTTTTCACCAATTGTTTGATTAGTCTTGAACCCTGCAAAACCCACGATCCTTCAAAACCGTTTTGTCCGGTACATGCCCAGTACGAAAAACTACGAGCCGAAATTTCCAGATTTTATCAAAAAACAACACTCGAAACCATTAGTAAAGACATTGATAAGTTTGAAGATTTGGTGAGGCTTTAAAACAGCCGTTCCCATTTCCTTTCTGAAACAAGAAAGTGAAAAACAAGGATGGAAACCAAAATTCCTGAAACATTGGCTGCAAAATCGTAAATGTTACTGCTTCGCGTTGATGAAATGGTACGTTGTACCGACTCAAGCAATCCGCTGAGAAGAATAGCTGTAACAGGGGCCCAAAACAAGTATCTGGTTTTTAGTTTTTTAAATGGCCTGAAAAGCAACAGGCTAAAAACAAAAAAAAGCCCAAAATGTACAATTTTATCAAAATGAGGTAGTTGAAGCAAGGGTTTTACCGGTAAGTTTTGTGCAGGCAAAAACAAACCATAGCAAATAAGAGCCAGCCAAAGAAAGGGTTTTACAAACCAAATCATTTTCATATGTTGGAAGTTTAATTTCACAGGCAAAGAAACAAAAAGTATGGCAGGTATTTATATTCATGTTCCATTTTGTCGTCAAAAATGTTACTACTGCGATTTTTATAAAACCGTAAATACCCGTCAAACCGCAAATTTTGTCAGGACCATTCAAAACGAGGCGGAAAAAAGAAAAGACTATTTGGAAAACGAAAACATTGAAACCATATATTTTGGAGGAGGAACCCCTTCGGTTTTAAATGACTCGTCACTCCGGGAAATTCTTGGATTTTTACACCACCGGTTTACAATCAACCGCGATGCTGAAATTACCCTCGAAGCCAATCCCGATGATTTGGATTTTGATTATATCCAAAATCTACAACAAACCGGAATAAACCGCTTGAGTATTGGTTTACAGGCATTTCAGAATGAACATTTACAACGGATGAATCGCCGGCACGATGTTCAGCAGGCCATTGCTTCGGTTATAAATGCTGAGAAAGCCGGTTTTAAGAACATCAGCAT
>JAFGDX010000542.1 GCA_016931875.1 Prolixibacteraceae bacterium | reverse complement strand
GTTTATGATGTCCGGGATTTTAAGGTGGTTTTTACCGCCCCTTCCGGAAGGCAAAAAGTGGTTCGGGGATTTTGGGATGGCGGTACTGATTGGAAAGTGCGTTTTATGCCTGATGAGGTTGGCAAATGGAGCTGGAAAACGGAATGCTCTGACAAGGAAAATGCAGGGTTAAATACAGTTGATGGAAGTTTCGCTTGTGAAGAAAATAAAACGGCGGAACCGCTTTTTCAGAACGGAGCAATCCGGCATGAGCCGGGGAAATACTACCTCTCCCACAGCGACGGAACGCCTTTTTTCTGGCTGGCCTGCACGGCCTGGAACGGTGCCTTAAAATCAACCGGTGAAGAGTGGGAACATTATTTGAACCAGCGAAAGGAAAATCACTACAACACCATTCAACTGGTAACAACCGAGTGGCGGGGCTGCGACAAAAATGCCGAAGGACTAACTGCCATTGAAGGAACCGGCCGCATAAAAATCCATCCGGAGTTTTTTAAACGAATTGACAAAAAAATTGACGAGGCCAACGCAAAAGGGCTGCTGGTTTCTCCGGTAATTCTGTGGGCGCTTCCATTTGGCGGTGGGCGTGAACTTAGTCCGGGCTACACTTTGCCACTGGAAGAAGCAGTGCTGCTGGCTAAATATATTGTAGCCCGCTACCAGGGAAACCACGTGGTTTGGACCCTTGGCGGCGACGGGCAGTATTACGGCGACCAGGAGGTAAAATGGAAAGAGATTGGCCGCCGCGTGTTTAACAACATCGATCATGCCCCGGTAACGCTGCATCCGCATGGAACATCGTGGGTGGGCGAGTTGTTTGCCCCGGAAGAATGGTACAGTTTAATGGGTTACCAGTCATCACATTCAAAGGAAGCAAGAACGGTAAACTGGATCAACAAGGGCCCGATGGTAAAAATGTGGAGCAATCTCAAACCAATGCCTTACATCAATATGGAGCCTAATTACGAGGAAATTGGTTTCCGTATCAGCGCTACTGATGTTCGTAATGCCAGTTACTGGAGTATTTTTGCCACCCCGCTGGCTGGCGTAACATACGGAGCCAACGGAATATGGCCATGGCTGCAGCCCGGCGAGCGAATTTTAAACCACAACGATTCGGGCGGCGTAACAGGCTGGCGGAAAAGCATCGAATTTCCGGGGAGTATTCAAATGGGATATCTGGCGGAATTTATAAACCGGGTTGAGTGGTGGAACCTGTTTCCGGCCAACGAAATTCTCGCAGTCCAGCCGGGTGAAGAAACCTTTAATCACTGGATTTCGGTGGTAAAATCGCCCGGAGATGAAACTATTATCGCTTACATTCCCGCGAAGTGCGATGTTAAATTGTTTAATCCGAAAGGCTGTGAATATTCGGCACAGTGGTTTAATCCCGTCACCAATGTATATTCCGAAGCAAAAATTGAAACTCAAAATCATTCCATTCAATTCACGCATAATTTTGAAAATGATATGCTGATTGTTTTGAAGAAAGAAAATCAATAATATTTGACAGATGAAAACGTGCCTGAAACTTATTTCAATTGTATTGATTTTCCTGCAAACAGAGGAAGCATCTTTTGCACAAAGCAGAAATAAGATAACCATAAACGGAACCAGGTTCGAAATGAATGGGGAACCGTTTGAATACACAGGCATCAGTTTTTTTAATACGCTTTATAATCCGTCATTCAATAAAAGCAGCGATAGCAGACGGGAATATTTAAAGCAATTGAAAGCAACGGGAATCAATGTTTTACGCGTGTGGTGCCAGTGGGACAATGCCCGCGGATTTATTGACGGAGGGGAAGGAAAAACCCTTTACAACGCAGACGGCTCGTTAAAACCGGATTTGGTTGCTGTATTAAATGAAATTATTTCGGATGCTGATAGTGAAGGAATGGTAATTCTGCTGGTGTTGTTTTCGCGCGAAAGCTGGAACGAAAACCTGCGTTTGTCTGATGAGGCATCAAATCGTGCTGTGGAAGAGGTGGCTCAATCCTTGATTCCGTTTCGAAATCTGATTTTTCAGATTTGGAATGAATTTGATTACCGGACAACAGATTATGCGAAAATCATAAAAAAAACCGACCCTGACCGGTTGGTGACCAATTCACCGGGATATGCCGGTATTTTGGGAAGTGATGAGGAAAACCGGTTCCTTGATTTTCTTTCGCCACATACTACCAGAGACGATTACCGGCACTGGGAAGTTGCTCCCAGGGAAATTGAATACCTGCTCACAAAATACCGGAAACCGGTGGTTGATGATGAACCTGCCCGGAAAGGAACACCAAAATTTGGCGGCCCCAAATCACCTACACAACCAGAGGATCATATCCTGCATATTTACAACGTGTGGAAAACAGGAGGTTACACCGTTTATCATCATGATATGTTTCAAACCGGTTATGGTTCGGAGGCGGTTCCGCCAAACGGAATTCCCTTGCCCGGATTTTCTCCCTACCACGACCAGGTATTTGAATTTCTGAAAAACAGGAAACGGTATTTGAGCCAAATCAGAAATTCAGAAAATTGAAATACCATAAAAACTACTTTTAATTTGTTCTGTTTTGAAAATAACCATAAAAAATACAAAGTGAAAAACAACCTCATATTTACTCTGCTTCTGTTTTTTGTTTTTGGATGCAATACGGAAACGCGCATCCAACCGTGGACAGAAAACCCCTGGTACTGGCAGTTTAAAGGAAAGCCGGTGATGTTGCTCGGGGCCAGCAGCGATGATAATTTGTTTCAGTGGCCACAGGAAATGCTGGTTCCGCACCTGGATTCGATGAAAGCAGTGGGCGCCAACTATGTAAGAAATACCATGAGCGACCGGCCCGACAAAGGTTTTGAGTTGTATCCGTTCCTTCAAACCAATGATGGAAAATATGATCTCGATCAGTGGAACGAAGAGTACTGGCAGCGGTTTGACAATTTTCTCAGGGAGACACAAAAAAGAGATATTATGGTACAAATTGAGGTGTGGGACAGGTTTGATTATTCACGCGAAAACTGGCCACCACATCCTTACAATCCGAAAAATAATATCAACTACTCGTTTGATGAATCAAAACTCGATTCTGTCTATCCCGATCATCCGGCGCGAAATCAGCAGCCTTTCTTTTTTACCACTCCTGATCAGCAAAATAATGAGACACTTCTGAAATACCAGGTTCGGTTTGTGGATAAAATGCTTTCGTATGCATTCAATTATAACCATGTTTTGTATTGTATGGACAATGAAACCTCGGCCGAAGAAGAGTGGGCTGTTTTTTGGGCCGAACATATTCTGGAGAATGCCAGTGAAGCCGGCAAACAAGTGTGTGTTACCGAAATGTGGGACAACTGGGATTTAAAATCAGAACACCACAAACGCACTTTCAATCATCCGGAAAGATATGTTTTTTGTGATGTGTCGCAGAACAACCAGCAAAAGGGGCAGGTACACTGGGATAATTTTCAGTGGGTACGAAATTATGTTTCGTCAAATCCGCGACCGCTGAATACCGTAAAAACCTATGGTGCCGACGGCGGTAGACACGGGAACACGAAAGACGGACTGGAACGTTGGTGGCGGCATGTTTTTGGGGGCGCTGCATCGGCGCGGTTTCACAG
>JAFGDX010000089.1 GCA_016931875.1 Prolixibacteraceae bacterium | reverse complement strand
GACAGTACAAACTGTGCCTGATGGTCGTCGGAAAGGCCACCTGCAAAATGAAGAACAGCAAAAATTACACCGCCGATTATGATTCCCAAAATGCTAAATCCGATTTGAAGCGATGCCACGATATTGATATGTTTTTCCATAATACTTTTGTTTTTAGTTGGTACTAAAATTACAAAAAACAGGGGGAATGTGTGAAGAGAATTCTTTTTTTTAGACAAGCACAACATTTGGCGGGGTAAACAGGTTTAATTTGTAAGGAAACTAGAAATAAAGATGTATTTTTGCAGGCAAATTGGAGGAGAAAAATGGAAGTTATAAAAATTATTTTATTATCGGTTGCATTGGTAGCCATTGCAATTTTTGGGTTGGCCGTCCGGATTTTATTGCTGAAAGGTGGCAAGTTTCCGAATACACACGTAAGCGGAAACAGGTTTTTGAAAAAGCAGGGAGTTTATTGTGCGCAGACACAGGATAAACTGGCCCGGCGTGAGGCAATAAAAGAGGTAAAGTTCGACAATTTAACTTTTGTACCCAATAAAAAATAGAGCCGGTTTTTCCAACCGGTTTTTTATTTCCGGAGATACTGTTCAAAATTTTCTGACATATAAATCAGGTTTTCCCCCTGTTCTCCGGCATAAATAAAATACACTTCAATTTCAGGGATTCGGCGGGCAATTTCAATTCCTTTTTCCAGATCCAAAACCATAAAAGCGGTGGCATAGGCATCGGCTGTCATACAATTCTCGGACAGCACTGTTGAGCTTAAAATGCTGTGCTGTACGGGGTAGCCTGTTTGGGGATCGATGGTATGCGCATATTTTTTCCCGTCTTCCACATAAAAATTCCGGTAATTACCTGAAGTTGCCATTGCATGGCCTGGCAGTTCAACTACGGCTTCGTAATCGTTCGATGCAAAAAAGGCATTTTCGTCAGGCCGGCTAATACCAAT
The DNA here is from genome assembly GCA_016931875.1 of Prolixibacteraceae bacterium. Taxonomy (GTDB): domain Bacteria; phylum Bacteroidota; class Bacteroidia; order Bacteroidales; family Prolixibacteraceae; genus Draconibacterium. Next base: position 5,639 of record JAFGDX010000089.1, on the reverse strand, counting down.
GGCCCAGATTTTTCCTTTTTCATTCACCCCTTTGGTTACAATCTCGCCACCAATATCAATCATATAATTTTTACATCCTTTTGCAGCCAGAAACTCACCAATTAAATCGCAGGTGTAACCTTTGGCAATGGCGCTCATGTCGAGTTTCATGTGTGGGTTTTGTTTAATTATTTTCCCGCTTTCGAGTTTAATTTTCCGGTAACCCGTAATTTTGAGCAAACTGTCCACTTTCTCCTGTGTCATTTTTTGTTTGTCTTCCGGGCCAAATCCCCAGGCATTAACCAGGGGGCCGGCGGTAATGTCAAAAGCACCACCGGTTATTTCCGAAACTTCCATTGCCTTTAGAAAACAGGTAACAAACTCCGGGGGGAGTTTTACATTTTCATTGTTGTTTATTTTTGATATTACCGATGTTTTATCGTAAGTGGAAAATATGGAATTGTATTCGTTTAGCTTTTTTTGAATCTCCTCCTGTAAATCTTTTCCCTGCGGGCTTTCATAAACAAAATGATATATGGTGCCATAAACAAACCCTTCGTTGTAAATGTATTTTGAGGGGAGTTGTTTGCAGGCGCTGAAAGCCAAAACCAGGAAGACTACAGAGATGAATATTTTTGCATTCATTTTTATGGATTTAAATCGGGGACAAAATTAAGAAAATGAATCTGTTTGCCGTGATTATTTTGGGGTAAAGAGTGAGGCTGTTTAAATAAAAAATTCTCTGAAGGGTGTACCCACTTTCTACCCTGTGTTTAAATAAAAGAATGTAAAACTGAGAGATGTTGATGAGGGAATTTTCGCAAGTGCGACAGCAGTTCCGTAAAAATCTACAGGTACCGGTGCATTTTATTTTTTAACATGGGGAAGCTCTTTTTTTTGAACGTCCCCATGTTGTGTTTCAAAAAGAATAAAAATCAGTTTACTGCGGGAGTGATGAGAAATTTCCGGAATTCCACAGGTCCGTGGTCGCCCTGAATCATAATGGGTCCCGGTGTGCCCTCTTTGCTGTCGAGCGAGCCGCCGGTAATTCCCGGAATGGGCCGGTTTGAAATCACTTCAATACCGTTGTGCACAATGGTAACATGCCGTCCCACCAATGTAATTTCGTAGCTTTGCCATTCACCGGGTTTTTTTGCGGCATTTACAGCGGGCTCAATAAAACCGTAAACTCCGCCAATGCTAACGGGGCTGGTTTTCTCTGCCGGGCTGTCTTCAATCTGAACCTCGTAGCGTCCGCGCAGATAAATTCCGCTGTTGCTTCCTTCAGGATAACGGAATTCAATGCTGAGTTTAAAATCCTCAAATTTTTCTTTGGTAACCAGGTTTCCTCCTGATTTTGTGTTTACCAGAACACCGTCCAACATGCGAAACTGGTTGTTTGCCGGAATAACCCATCTTGACATATCATCGTCCAGCATGTTTTTAGGGTTTCCCCAAACCGGCGGTTTTTCGCGGGTGAGCGAAGGGGCACGCACACCGGTCCACTGCAGTTTGTGGCCGTCGAGCATCATAAAGCCGCTCAGCTTATCGTTTTCCAGGCTAAATTCAAAATCAAGGTCTTCAATATCCATCCATTGCGGCGGAATGGTAAAATGGTATTTTCCGGTTTCAGCAGAATAATGGATTTCGGAAATGGGCCGGGCGCTTCCTTCATAGCCCACATAATACCCCACAAGGGTAGAAAACCCCGACAGTTTTACTTCGAGCCAACCCGGAAATCCGTCGGTATCCATCAGGCCATGCCTGAAAAGACCCAGGTCCTCCAAATCATCACCTTCTATAACAATGGTTAGGTCCCAGCGGCCAATTACCTCCGAGCCGTTCTGTGAAGATTGGGCCATTGCAGGAAAATAAAGAGCCAGCGCTAAAACCAACAGCAACAAATTGTTTTTTAATTTTTTCATAATAAAATGGAATTAAAATGATTCATTTTTGTATGTAGCCAGATTTCAAAATCATAAGGACAAATCTACATAAAAAATGCAAAATTGTCTGGCATGCCAAACTTTAGATGGCACCGAAACAGAAGTTGGCTGATTCCGTTTTTTCTGCTGAAAGTTTATCTGTGCAACAGGGGGGATTTGTAGGACTTCTGCTTATTGTTTAAACTAAATGTTCGTGTTTTGAGAACATTTGTTATGTTCCTGATTCAATTTAATTTTTATCCTGAATAAAAAATGGCACCCCGCTTTCTCCCTTGTTAATCGCTTCCAGATACGATTTTGCAACTTCTGCTGCCGGAAGATACGCGGATGTATCCATTCCCATAGCACCTGCGGTTTCTGCTACCAACGGAGGATGGATAAGCAGTACCTTTTTGTTTTCATCAGTTTCGAGGGCTGCTGCCCTGATAAACCCTTCGAGGGCAGTGTTGACCATTGCAATTGCAGCTGTTCCGGGCCAGGGTTTATGACCAAAAATTCCACCCGTGAGTAAAATAGTGCCTCCTGGATTTAGATTCGGCAATCCTTTTCGGGCCAGGTTTACCTGTCCCATAAGTTTACTGTTCAGCGAGCGCTGAAAGTCTTCACCTGAGAGCTTGTTCAATTCGCCAAAAGCAGCATATCCCGCAGCGCTAACAATTACATCCACTTTGCCGGCATCTTTTAAAAGTTTATCCAATGAATTCTCGTTTTCAATATCTGCTTTTGCTGAAGTATTGCGCGAGGCTGCAATTACCTCATAACCTGCTTTTTCCAATACTTTTGTTACTTCGCGGCCAATGGTGCCGGTTGCTCCTACTACAATTGCTTTCATTCTCTGTTTTTTTACGGTTTAATTTTTATGTGGAAACTGTTATTTTCCTGCATTCCTTTTGAATAACAGCAGCATCGCCCGATTTGTTTTGCTCGTTTTGGGTTGTTTTCGCGGAATGCCAGATTCTACGGGAATGGATACATTCCTATGGCCTGTTTCTGTTTAGCCACCTTCAGAAATTGTGCTATTTTTACAAACCCTAAAAATTTGATACGGAATGAATGTCCGGCTGCAAATAACAAACATCAAAAATAAATTCAATAACACAAGAAATACCGGTAGAATGCCAATCATCCTGAACAATACACAACACCACCCGCATTTTACCTTTGAAAATTATATTAAATTCACCCCGCAACTATAAAATGTTACACCATGTTGAAACAAATTTACCGATTTCTGAACCCCCGGTTTCAAAATTTATTTCTTGACTATAAAGTGGATTTCAAACCCCGATACGGGCACGGAAAACCTCCTCATCAGGAATTATACGCGATTATAAATACACATCGCAACAATTACAGGGAGTTGCTCAGCAAAGCACTGTCATTCAAAGAAAACATATGGACAATCAGGGACGCTGGTACAGAGACAGACGAAACAAAACCTGTATGGAATAATAGATTTTTACCAGGATTGGATATTATCGGGATTTATACATTGCTGACCGAATTTAAGCCTGAAAAGTATATTGAAATAGGTTCAGGCAATTCTACAAAAGTGGCTTACAAAGCAATTAGCGAACAAAAACTGAATACTAAAATTATTTCGATTGACCCCATGCCGCGGACTGAGATTGATAACCTGGCGGATAAAATCATCAGGGAACCATTTGAAAATATTGACTTTTCCATTGCGGAAGAACTAAATGAAAACGACATTCTGTTTGTGGATAATTCTCACCGTATTTTACCCAATTCCGATTCAATGGTTTTTTTTCTTGAATTGCTGCCCAAATTGAAAAAGGGCGTAATTGTACACATTCACGACATTTATTTGCCGTACGATTATCCGCAGTTTATGTGTGATCGGTTTTATTCCGAACAGTACGGATTAGCGATGTATTTGCTGGCCAATCCAAAAAAATACCAAACAATTTTACCCAATTATTTTATTTCTGAAGACAAAGAACTTTCCGGTTTTATTTCTCCTGTTTGGGAACATAAAAACTTACACGGAGTGGAGCGCCACGGAGGTTCTTTTTGGATAAGGATTTCGGAATGATAAAATAACGGCGGCTCGCTTATTTCCAATGCCTCTTACTTTCCCTTTTGTTCATCAGCGGGGAAATGAATCCCCGTTATCTGTTCACACAGTTCGAGGAATTTTTCCTGAACCGGTATATCGCCCGCTCCGGCTAACGGTTGTTTTTGTTTTTTGTGATAAAAATACCGGCCGCTTACTTTTGCCTCGTTGTCGTTGCTCACCGCAAGCCACGCCTGTGTTTCGAATCCTTTCTGAAGGTTATCTGGGGCACCGGGTCCTCCCATTTTTGTGGGCACCCAGCCCGGGTCAACGGCATTGGCGTACACATCGGGCCATTTACGGGCCACGGCCATGCTCAGGATTACATTATGCAGTTTGGAATCGGAATAACTCACGCGGCCTGTTTTAATAGTTTCAAGCCCCGTGTTTCCGCCCAAATGCATTCCGGAGCTGAGGTAAACGAGACGCTTGGGTTTTTGAATCAGGCAAGTAAGAATATAGGGCGCCAGGGTGTTTACCGCAAAAATCAAATCGTATGCCACCTGGTATACGCCGGCGTTGTGAATAATTGCATCAAAGCGGCCCGTAGCATTTGCTTTTTCAGCCAATTGTTTTGTTTCTTCAATGTCCGACAAATCAGCAATCAGAACGTTTTCCGCACCGGGAACTTTTTTCAGCGCTTCTTCACCCCGTTTTTTGTTCCGTGCATGCAACACCACCTGGTGTCCTTCGGTAACCAGCCACTTTGCTGCCATTTGTCCCAAACCATCCGCTGAACCAGTAATAAATATTCGTGCCATTGTTTTATTTTTTTGAATGATGTTGTACTTCTGTTAAAACCCGGAAATCACTCTTCCCCAATACCCGTAACAAAGGAAATGCGGTGAGTGTTCCCGGAACAAGAATCAGCAAAACAATAAACTTGGGAAAAAGAGTTCAGATAAATACAGCGCATTGTTTTAAAAGTAGCGATTCTTTTCTGAAAAGAATGCAATTTGTACCTTTAACCTAAACGAAATCAAAAAATCGAAGAAAATGAAAATAGCAATGTTAGGTACCGGTTTAATCGGCACATTTTATACCATGTCGCTGCACGGGCTGCGCAGCCGCGATAAAGTTGTTTCTGTTTATTCGCGTTCGGAAGAACGGGGAGCCAAATTTGCCGCAGAAAACCATATTCCAAAGTGGACCACCAATTTACAGGAGGCCGTTTCCGACCCGCAAGTGGATGTAGTGGTTGTAGGTTTGCCCAACGATTTGCACAAGGAAGCCATTTTTGCCGCTGCCGATGCGGGCAAAGCCGTTTTATGCACAAAACCTTTGGGAAGAACTGCCCGGGAAGCCTGGGAAATTTTGCAAAAGGTAGAACAAACCGGAGTTTTTCATGGCTATCTCGAAGATTTGGTGTACACACCCAAACACATGAAAGCACACGCTTCGGTGGAAAACGGCGCGATTGGAAAAGTGTTGTGGGTACGTTCGCGCGAGGCGCATCCCGGTCCGCACAGCGACTGGTTCTGGAACCCGGAAAAATCGGGTGGGGGAGCCATCATTGATTTGGGGTGCCACTGTATTGAAATCGGACGCAGTTTTATAGGGAAAAATATCCGTCCCGTTGAGGTGGTATGCTGGGCCGACACGCAGGTAAAACCCATTGCTGCCGAAGACCATTCCAT
>JAFGDX010000541.1 GCA_016931875.1 Prolixibacteraceae bacterium | reverse complement strand
TATTTTTCACTGTCGTCCGGTAAATTTCGTTTAAAATATTTGAGGTTTAGATTTCACCGGGCATTCGGGAAGGAATCTTTTCAAAAATTACCGGACAGTAATAGTATTCAAGTTTCGCACTTTTACAGTGGGTTATTGTTCAACCCTTTCAGGGTTGTACCTGACTTATTCTTCTCCCACGGGTTGCACCCGCGGCTATTTTTATTCAAGCCTTTCAGGCTTTTAACCCCGATTACTCAGGAGTAAATTTGAATAGCCACGAACGGAATTCGCAGTTGCATATATACAGTAGATTAGCCACCCAATAGGGTTGAATACACCTGTTTTAAATAAAAACCAAATGTGAAACTTTAGTAATTCTATTTTTTATCATGTCCTTTTTTTGCGCGGGGAACAGAAAGAAAAAACAGCACTATGTCCGATTCTTTCAAAATACGTTTTAAAACTTTTAATGCCCTGGACACCTGTTTTCGGGCCGAATCGTATTTCAGATGCATCATTTCACAAATCTGGTCGTACTCAAACCCGCAGGTATAACGGTAAAAAAGAATTTCGCGTTGTTTGGGGCTCAATTCATTCAAGCCCTGCTGAACCATTTTTTCCCGGTGAGTCAACTCTTCATTTCCAATCATTTCCTGTTCTGCAGAATAAACAATCCGGGCCTCCGCTTCTTTTTCTCTGTTCGAATCAAGGGACACATTTTGTTTCTGTAAATTTCTTACCAGCTTTCTTCGGAACGACCTGAAAAGATAAAACCGGATATTGTCGGTTTCGCCCAAATGCATCCGGGTGCGTATTAAATCAAAAAACAGGTCCTGAATCGTGTCTTTTATCAGTTCATCGTCGTTCGAGAATTTTCTCCCGTAACGAAACAACAGCTGCACATGCTGGTAATAAATATGCGAAAGGGCGTAAGTTTCACCTTTGCGGAAGTCGTTCCATATTTTTTTATCTGAAAGCATAGTAACTCGAATGCACCAAATTTAGCAAATTAAACACCATTCCAAAATTACTTTTTCTGTGCTGAACTATGCTGATGCTGTCCCTGCCCTGTAACATATTTTCTTGTATTTTTTTAATTTGTATTTTAGGAAAATATTTAAACCTGTTTTACCTTACTGAAATGAAAAATTTAGCCAACCTTGTCTTACTCCTCTTTCTCGCCGGCAATACTTTATTTGCACAACCCAATTACCAGCCAACTCAGGAAAACCTGCAAAACCGCGAGTGGTTTCAGGATGCCAAATTTGGCTTGTTTATCCACTGGGGGGTTTACAGTATTTTGGGCGACGGAGAGTGGGTTATGAATCAGCAGCAAATTCCGGTGAAACTTTACGAACGCCTGCCTTCCTTTTTTAATCCGGTGGATTTTGACCCGGCCGAATGGGTTTCGATGGTTAAAAAGGCGGGGATGAAATACATCACCATCACCAGTAAACACCACGACGGGTTTGCCATGTACGATTCCAAAATAAGCAATTACGACATTGTTGACCGAACTCCCTACGGAAAAGATGTGCTGAAAATGCTAAAAGAAGAATGCGACAAACAGGGAATAAAATTGTTCTTCTACCATTCGCAACTCGACTGGCACCACCCCGATTATTATCCGCGCGGCAGGACGGGTCAGGGATACACCGGCAGACCGGAAGACGGCAACTGGAATGACTATATTGATTATATGAATACCCAGCTTTCGGAACTGCTGACCAACTATGGTGACATTGGCGGAATCTGGTTCGACGGAATGTGGGACAAACCCGAAGCCAACTGGCGCCTGGATGAAACCTATTCGCTGATTCACAAACTCCAGCCCGGTGCAATGATTGGAAGCAACCACCACATCAGCCCTATTCCCGGGGAAGATTTCCAGATGTTTGAACGCGACCTGCCGGGTGAAAATACCATGGGATTCAACCAAACCGGAACCATTTCGGAATTGCCGCTGGAGATGTGCGAAACCATGAACGGTTCGTGGGGTTTCAACTTAAAGGATCAAAACTACAAATCATCCAAACGGCTGATTCAAACCATGGTAAAAGCCGCTGGTTACGGAGCCAACTTCCTTCTGAACACCGGCCCGATGCCCAACGGTAAAATTCAGCCCGAAAATATTGACACGCTGGCGGTTATGGGAAAATGGCTCGAAAAATACGGCGAAACCATTTACAATACACGAAAAGGCCCCATTCGCCCGCAGGATTGGGGAGCAACAACCCTGGCCAAAGATGGCACTGTTTACATTCACCTGCTGGAGTTAAAAGATGAAAACCTGCTTCTTCCCGCGCTTCCCCAAAAAATAAAATCGGCCACCTATTTCGACGGGGGCGAAAAAGTAAATTTCCAGGAAACCGGGTACGGACTTTTGGTCCATATTCCAAAAGAAAAACAGGATAAAACCGATACCATCCTGGTCTTAAAAATGAAATAATTTTATCCATACATTAATACCAATACAACAGGTATCCGGGCATTTTGCTTCTGGGTACCTGTTTTTTTATTTACCCTTAAAAATTGCGGGTTCAGTGTCTTTATTTCACGGTTCATCCAATATATTTTTTTGATGGTATTCGCAACCCTTACTTTTACAAAAAAAAAGGAAAACCGGCAGAAATTTAATCCCACCATTCGGGATAAAAAACCAGCTCATGCAAAAAAACAGTAACCAGTTGAAACAAAATCAGGGAAACGGAGACATAT
>JAFGDX010000540.1 GCA_016931875.1 Prolixibacteraceae bacterium | reverse complement strand
GAATATGACATTTATCCCGCACCATTGCTGAAAGGCCGCCAGTACAATCCCCAGTACCAAAACTGGCCGCACATTTTTTGCTTTCAGCGCTTTCCAGTCTATTTTATGCGATGCATCTTTTAAAGTTTCTGCAATATTTTTTTCTTCGATGCGGGAATATTCCGTGCCTCCAATTTTTTCAAGTATTTTCAAAGATGCCTCCGTTTTACCCGATTTTGCCAGAAAACGCGGGCTTTCAGGAATAAAAAACGCAAGCAGAAAGAACGAAACAGCCGGTACGGTTTCAGCCCAGAACATCCAGCGCCAGCCCGTTTGCCCGTTCCACGACTGCCGGATAAATTCATCGGTAGCCCCGTCGGGAACTTTTTCGGCAATCAGATAGTTGACAATTTGCGCCGCCAGTATGCCAATCACAATAGTCAGCTGGTTTACCGCCACCAGTCTTCCGCGAATGGGAGCCGGCGAAACTTCGGCGATGTACATGGGCGAGGTAGCCGAAGCGATGCCAATAGCCAGTCCGCCCAGCAGCCGGTAAACGATAAACGGCGTAAACATACTCACCGCACCTGTGCCTATGGCCGACAGCGTAAACAGCGAAGCGGCAAATATCAGCGGAATTTTTCGCCCGAAACGATCGGACAGATAGCCTGAAAACAAAGCGCCAAACAAGCAGCCAATCAGGGCGCTGCTCATGGCCCACCCTTGCAGATTAGGTGACTGCGTAATATCGAAAAAGCGCTCGTAAAAAGGTTTGGCCCCGCCGATGACCACCCAGTCGTAACCAAACAGCAACCCGCCCATGGCCGAAACCAGCGTGATTCCGATAATAAATCGTTTGTTGAATTTTACTACTTCCATTATTGGTTTATTTTACTGCCAAAGGTAACACAGTGCCTTATTTTGCAAAATGCAGAATTTTATGAATTTATGGATTATCCGATTTTTATTCTATTTTGCCATTTTGATATAAACTTAAGAGATAAAATCAAAAAAAGAACACTAAAAAAGTATTATGGATAAATTGAAATCAAAGCAAGAATCCACAAATGGAAAAATGGACAGTTTTTTTGGTGATAGAAGCATTGTCATATCATCAAAGAAACGAAAAGAAATAAAAAATAACCCACTGATTAATAATTTATACATTACCGATATTGGATATTATCCTCACGCAGTTCACCATTTCAGAAGAAGGGAAAAAGGCATTGATGAACATATTCTTATTTATTGTACCAACGGAAGTGGAATAATTCAATTAGATGGACAATCCTATCTTATAGAATCCAATTGCTACTTTATAATTCCTGCACACAAAACTCACTTGTACCGGGCATCAGAAAATGAACCATGGTCGATATACTGGATTCATTTTGGAGGTAATAAAAGCAACCTTTTCAAAAAGTATTTTGGCCGTATAATTGCAATAAAGGCTGGTACAAACGCCCGTATCAATGATCGAATTGACCTATTCAACGAAATTCTTACTGCATTGGAACTGGGATTTTCAAAAGAAAATACAGAATTTGCCAATTTACTGTTAAACAGCCTACTGGCCTCATTTTTTTATATGGAAACCTATCGCGCATCCAAAGGATATGTAAGCAGCAATCCGGTTGACCAGGCCATTTTTTTCATGCAAAAGAACCTTAACAAGCACATCAAAATCAGCAATATAGCCAATCATGTTCAATTATCGGAATCCCATCTTTCAAAAATTTTCAGAAATAAAACCGGTTCTTCCCCAATTGACTATTTTATTAGTTTGAAAATGCAGGAAGCCATCCGGCTTTTAACCAATAAGTCGTTGCGTATCAAAGAAGTGGCCTTTGCTCTTGGATATGAAGATCCATTCTATTTTTCGCGGCTGTTCAAAAAACATATTGGTTCCAGCCCCGGAACATTTGTAAGAACCATAAAAAGCAAATCGAGCTAATCTGACACACTGTGCAAATGAAATTACTGAGATTTCTGTATCAACAAATTAAAGAAATGTAATACATCATTTAACAGGTTGTTCATTTGCCGTTTTTAAAGTTTATAATTTAGTGCAAGCATAACTGCAGGTTATTCCGCGAGGTTTCCAAATACTGCACCCGAAGATAATATACATGATAAGCCATAATAAGGTATTCTGAAATTGTATTTACAGCTTAGGAGGCTGACGGACTTTGGTCGAACAGCAATTTTATCTTCGGGTTTGGAGCTAATCAACTTCATTCCTTAATTTTTCAAGGTATTCAGCAATAACTTTTATTTTATCTTTTTGAATTTTTTTTCCCAATTCCCGTCTCGGACAGTTCTCATTATACCTGGCACCCCAATCCATTATCTCGATTACAATGGGCAGTAAATCAACACCTTTTTGGGTCAGGCGGTAAATGAACTTAGACTTGTTTGCGGGAGATACACTTTTGGAAAGTATATTTTCTTCTTCAAGTACTTTTAGCCGATTGACCAGAATATTGGTGGCAATTTTTTCTTCCGATTCTAAAAATTCACTGTACGACATTTTGCCCCTGAGCATTATGTCTCTAATAATCAGCAACGACCATTTGTCGCCAAAAACATCGAGGGAGCAACTAATTGGACAATCTGACCTTTTTTTCTTCATATCAAATCGAACTACTTGTTTTTTGCAATAGCTTTTTTATATTTGTTATTGCATTTTGCAAGTACAAAGATAATAAACTTAAAACCACAGGAAAATGGAAAATTCAAATGCCAAAAAACTTTTGGATACTTATTACCAGGGTTTTGCAAAAAAACAGGGGTGGGAATCGGTAATTTCAGACGACTTTCATTTTTATGGCGGAGATATGACCAACCAGGCACCGATTATTGGAAAGCAAGCCTATGTTAATGTCATCAATCGGTTTTCACAGGTATTTCAATCAATGCGGGTAAAAAAAATGATAATTGAAAATGACAATGCCTGTGTGATAGGAAACTATGATTACCAATTTCCAAATGGAAAGAAAATAAACGGAGATGTGTCCGAGATTTGGACCGTAAAAAATGGGAAATTGAACTCACTTACAATATTTTTCGATACTTTAACTTTTGATAAAAACAGCCCTAAAAAATAATGGTGTATAGTAAAAATATTGCAAGCAGAATCAGAAAATCACTTGAATATTTGTCAAATGTTGAAGAAAAGAAAATGTTTGGCAGTTTGGCTTTTTTGCTAAATGGCAAAATATGCCTAACAGCCGGACCAAAAAGATTAATGTGCCGAATAAATCCGGAGCTTCACGAACAAGAAATTCAAAACGACGGATGTTCAACTGTGATTATGAGAGGCCGGGAATATAAAGGTTACCTGTATATAAAAGAAGAGAGCCTAAAAAATGAAAAATACTTTCAGCACTGGATAAGCCTTGCATTGGATTTCAATAAACAATTGACTGAAAAACAGTTGCACGCCTAAGAAAATTTGGATATCATAGTGTTTACTGCAAAATTTCGTTTTCACTGCCATCTTTGTCACAAACGGACAGGTAATCGTTTCACAATACCCTTCGTTACTTCGCCGCAGAATGTTTACGGTTATTGCAAACACGCTACATTCAAAAATGACGACCAGAAAAAGCATTTTCAAACCCAACTAATTCTGCATCTCAGAGACCGGAACAAATTGCAAATGGTTT
>JAFGDX010000539.1 GCA_016931875.1 Prolixibacteraceae bacterium | reverse complement strand
TCATTTTCAATCCCCGAGGTGTTTTTTATTTTTTCAAGAATAATTTGCAGTGCATCAATAACCGTATTTCCGGTCACTTTTATTTTGCTGTCATCAATTCCTTCCTTTAATAAGTTTTCCCGGCTTAATTCGGTTGGGGCAAAATGTACCGAAGCAATCCGTCCGGTAATTTGCCGGTTCATTTCTTCGGGCCACGGACTGTAAACGTTAAAGGTGCGTAATCCGGCTTCAACGTGCCCCACGGGAATTTGTTTGTAAAATGCCGCCAGCGCTGTGGCTGTTGAGGTAGTGGTATCGCCATGAACCAACACCATATCGGGCTTTACTTTTTCAAGCACATCGCGCATTCCGGTTAAAACCCGGGCCGTCACATCGTACAGATCCTGCCCGGGTTTCATAATATTTAAATCGTACTCCGGTTTTATGTCAAAAATATCAAGCACCTGATCCAGCATCTCGCGATGCTGACCGGTTACACAAACTATGGTTTCAAAATCGTCAGGCTGACTTTTTAAGGCTGTTACCAGCGGAGCCATTTTTATGGCCTCGGGCCGTGTCCCAAATACAAGTAATATTTTTTTCTTCATTCGTTATTTTGTTTTTTGGAAGTAATACGAAAAGGCATAAAACATCCAGGCCTGTGCCCAACGCATATATGGTATTTTTGATGAAATGCCCTGTTTTATTTGATAATAGAAATATCCTTTTGAGTCCTGCATGTTATTCAGAGTCCAATCCAAAACTCTATCTGTCAACTCTTTATTTAATTGCATCCGGTTAATTTTCGCCATCGTAACTATCAATTGTGCCGGAGAATGAATATCGATTGGATAAACCCTGTTGTGATAATATTTTGCTTTTCCATCTCTCTGAAAAAAATTCTCCAGGTAAAATGTTGTTCCTTTCTCAAAAGCTTCCATTGCGGAAAAATCGCCGGTATACTGCATGTATTCCCAGATGCATTCAAGATTAAACCCGGTATGAAAGCTGTCGATCCATTGCTGGTTATTTGCAGCTCCATACACCCACGAGCCATCCTGGTTTTGCACCTCAATGCAGGCATTTACAACTTTGCGGGACAAAACTTTGTATTCTTCGTTTTTAATGTAATGATAGCAACGTGCCAGTAATCTTGCCCCTAAAAGCGATGCATTGTAAACCTGCGACTGATCGAGTGGAGAATAGGAAAACAAAAAATTTTCCCCCTTTTCAGTTCTGGATAAATCATTGATCACAAATTTTGCGGCCGACAACGCTGTTTCAAGATATTTTTTATTGCCAGTAACCTCATATGCATTAAACAGAGCGTCAGCACAAAAAGATGTTGCTACAACGGTTGGCGTATTTCCCGGCTGAAAAAACACCCGGTTTTGCCAGTCGAAATTGTACCCCCAGCAAGCCCCTGAATATCCTTTTGCCTGAATGTTTATAAGAGAAGTTGCCAGTACATTTATTTGTTTCTCAATTTCCTGTTTTGTGCCAAATGTGTTGTCGCCACTCCGGGCCAGTTGATAAAGATTGGTGTACCCGGTTAAAAAAAGTCCGACACCTTTTGAATTTAATCCTTTGGGAACCATCAAAATCTTTCTCAAATTTACAGGGTTGCGTTTAAAAGCCTGAATCCAGGCCAGGCGGGCGATACTCCAGTGTTTCAGGGGCGTTGCCCGAAATACCCTGGAGTTTAAGCCATCGTAGGGATCCCATCCTTTAAAGTTCTCACGTTCGCAATACGTTTTAAGTTTGATAAATGAATTTGTCTTATCAGAACCGAACCGGTGCTCCATCTTCCTGAATTGATTTTATAACGGCAAAAGTAGATTTTGTAACGGCAAAAATCTGTTCCATTGGAATGGGCGTTTCTCCGTTTTTTAGCCCTTCAATAAACTTCTGCACCATATTTTTTTGACCTTTGTCCTGTGCAAAAAGTTTTGATTTTTTTGGTTTCCCGTTGCCATAAATTGTACACTCTTTAAAATCGTTTAACACAGCAGTGGTGCCTGACGAGTACACCTCAAAATACTCTTTCTTTAACACTTTTGAACCATTTGCATAGTAGGCCACCACCCCGGTTGATCCGTTTTCAAACTCAACAATTATATTCAGCGTATCATTGAGTGCCTGGCTGTCAGGCAAAACAGAAGCCATTACTTTAACCGGAATACTTCCACATATAAATGTCATTAAATCAATAAAATGACAAACCTCTCCAATAATTCGTCCACCACCGGTTTCCATATCCTGAATCCAGAAATCAGCAGGAATGTAACCTGCATTAACCCTGTAAATCATCGACATTTTTCCATCACCCAACTTATTTTTGATGAGTGTTGCATGTGGTGAAAACCGCCGGTTAAAACCAATCATCACCGATTTTTTCATTTCGGTGGTAAGTTTTTCAATTTCAACAAGTTCACTAATATTCAGGCAAAGAGGCTTTTCAACATATACGTTTTTACCGTTCTCAAGTCCTTTTATAACATAACCCGCATGCGAGTCGTGCCGCGTAGTAACAAACAATGTATTGATGTCAGGATTTTTAATGATATCCTCTTCATTCGCAGTACAAAATTCAAATTTAAATCTTTCGGCAACCCGTTTTGAAGTTGTGCCTGAATTGGTTAAAACCCCTTTTCTGACCACATTTTCGGAATCGGGCAGATTGGGTAACAGATTTCCCTGTGCATAACTGCCTGCTCCGATAAACGCCAGATTTACCGTACCTGATTTTCCATTGGGATGAATTGCTATTTTCGCATTTT
>JAFGDX010000538.1 GCA_016931875.1 Prolixibacteraceae bacterium | reverse complement strand
TTTTCTATAACGCAACAACATTTACAAGCATAAATTAAACGTTTCGCAGTTATGAGCAACAATAACACATTCAAAATACTTCTGGTTGATGACGAAGTGGATATCCTTGAGTTTATCAGCTACAACCTCGAAAAAGAGGGCTACACCGTTTACACTGCCCAGAACGGAGTGGAAGCCATAAAAGTGGCAGAAAAAACCACACCCCACCTGATTATTCTGGATGTGATGATGCCCGAAATGGATGGTATTGCTGCTTGTGAGGAAATCAGAAAAATACCTTTGTTGAAAAATACAGTCATCGCCTTTCTTACCGCCCGCGGTGAAGATTATTCGCAAATTGCAGGGTTTGAAGCAGGGGCTGACGATTACATTACCAAACCGGTTCGCCCAAAAGTACTGGTTAGCCGTGTAAAAGCGCTGCTGAAAAGAACGGGTGAAACCAAGGAACAACCCGTAGTTCAGGATGCAAATACCGTTTCGATAGGGAACCTTTTGATCGATAAAGAGCGATATTTAATCCGCATGGATGAAGAAGAAATGGTTCTCCCGAGGAAAGAATTTGAACTTTTATCGCTGTTGGTTTCAAAACCGGGGAAAGTATTCACCCGCGAAGAAATTTACTATTCAGTTTGGGGCGACAATGTAGTGGTTGGCGACCGCACCATTGATGTGCATATTCGAAAATTACGGGAAAAAATTGGAAATGACCATATTAAAACCCTGAAAGGTATCGGGTATAAATTTGTTGAATAAATTTCAGGAAAAATAAATGGCGGGGTACAAAATTGCAAACCCTGTGGAATAACCCGCCACAACCTGCCAGATATCGTGTTTTCCAAGCAGCAAACGCGAGGTACCCACGGCACCCGACACAAGTATAACGGTAACAAGCGCCCACACCGGATTGATTCCTGAGCGGAACGACAAGGCAAATAAAGTGCCGCTTATACTCCCCAGTGCCGCCATGTGGCTGCTGATTTTCCATTTAAACGAAACAATAAGCAAAATAATAATAACCAGAACAGAAGCTACCAGGAACACCTTAAATACCGGGAAAGCTTTCATCCGGTTCATGATGAGATACCCCAGATAATAAAAAACGGATGAAAACAAAAACAAAACAATCCGGTCTTTTAATCGGTCAACCGACAAATCAAATTTCGGATTCAGCGCCATAATGGCTGCTGTTAACAGTGGCAGTACCCCAGTTGTAAATATAAAAACCAGTAAAACAAAACGTTTGGCTTCCCACGATATCATGGAAAAATAAAATCCGGAATTTAAAAGAAGAAGAAAGCCCAGGGTTGGGACTAAAACCGGGTGAAAAAGTACAGATATGATTTTTGCAATTTTTGTTGTCATTCTATAACTCTTTTCGAAGCCGTGCCACAGGAATCTCCAGTTGTTCGCGGTATTTTGCCACCGTTCGGCGGGCAATATTATATGACTTTTCTTTTAAAATCTGTGTCAGCTTTTCGTCGGTAAGCGGTTTGCGTTTATCTTCGTTTTCAATACATTCCTGGAGTATTTTTTTGATTTCGCGGGTCGAAACTTCCTCCCCGTCATCTTTTTGAAGACCCTCGGAAAAAAAGTATTTTAAAGGGAAAATGCCAAAGTTGGTTTGAATGTATTTGCTGTTCGAAACCCTCGAAATGGTAGAAATATCCAGTCCGGTACGTTCAGCAATGTCTTTCAGAATCATGGGTCTCAGTTTTGTTTCCTCGCCGTCCTGAAAATATTCTTTCTGGAAATTGATGATCTCCGACATGGTCAGCAACAAGGTGTGGTGGCGCTGGCGAATGGCATCGATAAACCATTTGGCCGAGTCAACCTTTTGTTTCACAAACATTAAGGCATCTTTCTGGCTTCGGTTGTTTTTGCTTTTTTCACTTAGCGAGCGCAGCATTCCCAGATAGGTATCATTAATTTTGAGTTCGGGAACATTGCGCTGGTTTAACGACAGGTTTAATTCACCGTCGGAATTTTCAAGGATAAAATCGGGGATGATGTGCTGGTTGGTCCGGTTCAGCGGATTGCTGTATGAACTGCCGGGTTTTGGGTTCAGCTTTAAAACCTGGTCAATCCCCTGTTTCAGATCCTCATCGCTTAACTCCAGTTTTTTCTGAATTTTATCGTAATGTTTTTTTGTGAATTCAATAAAAAAATCTTTTACAATTATTTTTGCCAGTTCAAATTCCTTTCCCTGTTTGCGATTCAGCTGAATTAACAAACATTCTCTTAAATCGCGGGCTCCAACCCCGGGTGGGTCCAGTTCCTGAATCACTTTTAAAATCGCGAGCAACTCGTTTTCCGAAACTTCCATATTCATATTAAACGCCAGATCGTCGCTGATTGCGGGCAATTCACGCCGCAAATACCCGTCATCGTCAATATTCCCGATGATGTATTCGGCCAGTTGCTGCTGCTCTTCCGTCAGGTTGACTAAGCGCAGCTGGTCATATAAATTTTCATGAAACGTAGTTCCCACTGAAAACGGGATGTCAATATATTTATCGTCTTTTGAGTAATTGTTTGCCGACAGTTTGTAGGAAGGTACATCGTCTTCTTCGTTTAAGTAATCGTCAAACGAAAATTCTTCATCGTCAGCATCGTTTTCCGACTTTAGTTCCTGCGCTTCGTTATTTTCATCATAATCAGGCTCATCCGATTCCATTTCCAGAACGGGATTTTCCTCCAACTCTTTTTTTATGCGTTGCTCGAGTTGCATAGTAGGGATTTCCAAAAGCTTAATCACCTGAATTTGCTGGGGTGAAAGCTTCTGAAGCAATTTTTGTTGAAGTGAGAGTTTTTGCTCCATATCCCAATTATTAACCCTGTAAATTTAGTATTTTTTTTTATGCCTTGATTTACAAATTACATCAGAACTCGGCATTTTTAGGTGTGCGCGGAAAAGCAATTACATCGCGAATATTTCCCATACCGGTTACAAACAGTATAAACCGTTCAAAACCAAGTCCGAAACCACTGTGAACCACCGAGCCAAACCGGCGGGTATCGAGGTACCACCACATTTCTTCTACAGGAATATTCATTTCGCGCATGCGGTTTTCCAGTTTTTCCAGGTTTTCTTCGCGCTGTGACCCCCCGATAATTTCACCAATTTGAGGGAACAACACATCCATTGCCCCCACGGTTTTACCGTCGTTGTTTTGTTTCATGTAAAACGCTTTGATGTCTTTTGGGTAGTCGGTCAGAATTACCGGGCGTTTAAAATGTTTTTCCACCAGATATCTTTCGTGTTCACTTTGCAAATCCACTCCCCAGTCAACCGGAAACTGGAATTTTTTCTTTTTATATGTTTTTGAGTTTTTCAGAATATCGATGGCTTCGGTGTAGGTAATTCTTACAAAATCGTTGTTAAGCACAAACTCCAGTTTTTCGATTAAATCCATCGAGCGCTGTTCCTGTGGTTTGTTTTTTTCTTCTTCTTTTAAGCGGCCGGCCAGGAATTGCAGATCGTCGGAACAATTATCGAGTGCATATTTAATCAGCGATTTTAGAAAATCCTCAGCCAAATCCATATTGTCTTTCAAATCGTAAAAAGCCATTTCGGGTTCAATCATCCAGAATTCAGCCAGGTGGCGGGTTGTATTTGAATTTTCGGCACGGAATGTTGGCCCGAAAGTATAAATTTCGCCCAGGGCCAGCGCTCCCAGTTCCCCTTCGAGTTGCCCTGAAACCGTCAGGTTGGTTGGCCTTCCAAAAAAATCCTGCGAATAATCTATTTCTCCTTCTTTGGTTAACGGCGGATTTTTTGCATCGAGGGTTGAAACCCGGAACATTTGCCCTGCTCCTTCAGCATCGCTGGCGGTAACAATGGGTGTATGAAGATAATAAAATCCTTTTTCATTAAAATAGTTGTGAATGGCAAAGGCCATGGCATGCCGGATACGAAAAACCGCGCCAAAAGTATTTGTGCGGAAGCGCAGATGGGCATTTTCGCGCAGGAATTCGAGCGAGTGTTTTTTGGGCTGAATCGGAAACTTTTCCGGATCGGCTTTTCCGAGCAGTTCAATCGTTTCGGCAATTAATTCCACTCTTTGTCCGCTCCCGGCCGATTCTTCCAGCTTTCCTGCTACAGAAAGCGATGCACCGGTGTTGATTTCCTTTAAAATGGTTTCATCAAAATTATTAACATCGGCTACTACCTGCAGGTTGTGAATGGTTGATCCATCATTTAACGCAATAAAATTTACATTTTTGCTGCCTCGTTTGGTGCGTACCCAACCTTTTACAAGCACTTGTTTACCTGTTTCTCCGTTTAGCAGAATGTTTTTAATTTTTTGTCTTTCCATAATTTAATCAGCTCTAAAAACTTTGTTTTCTGAAATAATAAAATACAAAAGTACATTTTATATGGAAGTTTGAACAAAGTGATTTTAATTAATCTGTTTTTTTGATAAATTGATAAAAGAAAAGAACCTTCTGTTATATACAAAAGGCTCTCCTTCCGAATTGATTGATTATTCCTTCCGCAGTTGAAGGCAGTAAAAAAAATCCCCGGCGAATATTTTTCTTCACCGGGGAATATTTTGTTTATTTCTGAATCAAAAAAAGCAAGTCTTAACTTCTTTCCAATGTTCCCGGTACTGGTACAGTGGCATTTTCGATATAACCAATATTACCCATAATGTAGGTGTCGGGACCAATTTTAAGATCCGAGTTCATCATTTCTTCGTAGGTAACTTCTTTTCCGGTGTATGCCGAAACACGTCCCATTATGGCTACCATAACCGAAATAGCGGTTTGTTCCGCTTCGTTCATTGGTAAATCCTGACGGATAGCTGTCACCAGGTCTTTGTGTTCCTGAACATACGGGCTGGTTTCATGATCTTCAAAAGCAAACAGTTGATTTCCTGCGAGGTCATGAATTGTGGAAGTTCCACCCTGTGAAGTAAATGAGCGTCCTTTTGTACCGTGGAAGATTTCGTTTACTGCATTGGCACATCCGTTAATCTGACGGCATGTACTGGTAATGTGCATACCATCTTCATATACATAGTCCACAGCAAAGTTATCATACTGGTCGCCGGTTATCCTTCTTTGGCGCGAACCAAATCCGAGAGCTTTAATCGGGTGTGTGCCGATAAACCAGTTGGCCACATCGATGTTGTGAACGTGTTGTTCTACAATGTGGTCGCCTGAAAGCCAGCACCAGTTTACCCAGTCGCGAATCATCCATTCCATTTCGGTCCATTCCGGGTTATTGTCGCGATGCCATAATTTACCACCGTTCCAGTATACTTCGGCTGTTGTAATTCTGCCGATGGCATTGTTGTTGATTTCTTTTAAAATATTGATGTATTTATGCTGGTGGCGGCGTTGTGTTCCTGTAACCACTTTCAATCCCAGTGATTCGGCCATTTT
>JAFGDX010000537.1 GCA_016931875.1 Prolixibacteraceae bacterium | reverse complement strand
TTTGGAAAGCCTGATTGGACATACCACCGGGTTTGCAGTACCCACCTACGTGATTGATGCACCGGGGGGCGGCGGAAAAATTCCGGTCATGCCCAACTACATCATTTCGTGGTCGACAAACAAAGTGGTGCTTCGAAACTACGAGGGAATTATTACCACTTACCAGGAACCGGAAAAATACGAAGCCAAGTTTTGCGACCGCAACTGCGACAACTGCGACCTCGACTTACAGCTCAATGAAGCCGATGAACAAAAAGCACTGGGAATTGAACAACTGTTGTCGGACGAAGATTCAACCATTTCGCTGGTGCCCGATAACAATGAACGATATAACAGAAGGGAAGAAGATGCAGGATAAAATTGAGAAAATTGGAAAATCGACCATCCATCACGGGAAATTCAATAACCGGATTTACCTGATGAAACTCCACCCCGACAATGTGCCGGAGCTTATTTCAGGAATGGATGAATTGGCTGACGGACAAGGGTACACCAAAATATTTGCAAAAATACAACCAACCGCCCTACCCGACTTTCTGGCAAACAATTACACCATTGAGGCATATGTTCCGCGGTTTTACAAAAATAAACAAGACTGTTTGTTTGTGTCGAAATTCAAAAACGAAGAACGAAAACAAATTCCGGCCAGTGAATTAAAAAGTTTTCACCGGCTTTTGAACTCCAACGGAAAAGCAAAAACACTCAAATACAAACATTCTCTGAAATATGTTTTGGAGCGGCTGGATTTGAAAGATGCAGAAGCCATTTCCGAAGTTTTCAGAAATGTATTTGAAACCTACCCTTTCCCGGTTCACAACCCGGAATATATAATGGAAACCATGCGTGAAGGGCAAACGCAGTATTTTGGAATAAGGGAAGGCCAAAAGTTAATTGGGGTTTCAACCGCTGAAATTGACCTGGTAAATAAAAATGCCGAAATGACCGATTTTGCGGTGTTGCCTGAATACCGGGGCCAAAATCTCGCATTCCGGTTACTGGTTAAAATGGAACAGGAAATGAAGTACGCCAACATAAAAACGGTTTATACCATTGCCCGGCTAAAAGTGCCCGGAATGAACAAAACCTTCCTCAAATCGGGGTATAAATTTACAGGCACATTGCTTAACAACACCAACATTGGTGGAAGTATTGAAAGTATGAATATTTATTATAAACATTTATAATATGCACTTAGGAAAACTGTGTAAATATGCAGGTGAATGTCCCGCTTACCAGAATAAAGTCAAAAACATGGGCAAACCCATTTTTTTGGTTCGCAATGTATTCTGCAACAGGGGAATGAAAGGCTGGAGCAACTGCAAACGTTTTGTTGCACTCGAGGCAGGAGAACCTGTAACTGAAAACAGCACACCATATAAAATTTAAAAACGATTACATAACCAATGACAAAAGTGAACGACAAAACTGAATTAAAAATTATTGAATTTCTGGATGAAAACGGCCCCAGTTTTTTAGGGGAAGTAGTAAAGGGGTTAAAACTTTCCTATACAAAGGGTTTAAAACATACCAACCTGTTGCTTTCCAAGGGCATCATCAAACATTCCGACCCTCCTTTACAGCTGGAACTCACTTCCAAAGCAAAATAAATCAATGCACTGGGTTGATGTTGTAATTTTTGCGGTTTACCTGATTCTTATGCTGGGAATCGGTTTTTATTTTATGCGGAAGAACAATTCTGCCGATGATTATTTTGTGGGCGGGCGTAAAATGAGTTCCTTCCACATTGGCCTGTCGGTGGTTGCCACCGATGTGGGCGGGGGTTTTTCCATCGGGCTGGGCGGCCTGGGTTTTGTGATGGGTTTATCGGGAACCTGGCTGCTGTTCACCGGCCTTGTTGGCGCCTGGCTCAGCGCTGTGCTGCTTATCCCCAAAGTTTCGAAACTGGCCAAAGTTCACCGCTTTCTTTCCTTTCCCCAGTTTTTGAACCATTTGTACAACTGGAAAGTGGCATTGATGGCCGGCATCATTTCGGCCATTGGTTATTTGGGGTTTACCAGTTCACAAATCCTGGCCGGCGCTAAACTGGCATCGGCAACTTTCCCCAACATTTCGCTGCAAACCGCTTTAATTCTGATGGGTATTATTGCCGTTGTTTACACCGCGGTGGGTGGAATAAAAGCGGTTATTTACACCGACACCTTTCAATGGATTTTATTAATGGCGGGATTAATTTTTGTTGGAATACCCGTGAGTTATTTTGGCATTGGTGGTTATGAAGTATTAAAGGAAACCCTGCCCGCCGATTTTTTCAGTTTGTCCTCCGTGTCGTGGCAACAAATTGTCAACTGGTTTATCACCATTGTTCCCATCTGGTTTATCGGGATGACGCTTTACCAGCGCATTTATGCCGCCGGCGACAAAAAAACAGCGCAACGTGCCTGGTTTGTAGCCGGTTTGTTTGAATATCCGGTGATGGCTTTTACCGGTGTAATTTTGGGTTTGTTTGCCAAAGTGGCCTTCGAAACCGGAATGATTGGGTCCAATGTTACCGGCACCTTCGATCCGGAAATGGGCCTTCCCGTTTTGCTGCGTACCATTTTACCCGTCGGATTAACAGGAATTGTGCTGTCGGCTTATTTTTCGGCCATCATGTCAACAGCCGACAGTTGTTTAATGGCTGCCTCCGGAAATATTATCACTGATATTTTGAAAAAACACAATTCACAAAAAATCATGTCGCTGTCACAAATCACCACCTTACTTCTTGGAATCGCTGCGCTTTTAATTGCCTGGAAAGTTCCAAATGTGCTGCAACTGATGCTGCACTCCTATTCGTTTATGGTTTCGGGCCTGTTTGTTCCGGTTTTGGCGGGAATTTTTGTCAAACAAAGAAGTACCAAAGGCGCTTTCTGGTCGATGATTACCGGGGGAAGTGTAACACTGACTTTGATTATCAGCCAGGCCAAACTCCCTTTCGGGTTGGATGCCAACATCTACGGGATTACTTTTGCCGTGTTTACCTACCTGTTTTTTCACTTCTTTTCTGAAAAACAAAAACGGATCAGCATTTTGATGTAACATTTTATTTACCGATTATTCACCCGGAGACGATGGATACCAACCAATAATCACCAGGTGAATTACAAAATTCCAAAGCATTCAACATAAAAGATTATTTTTGTGCCCATATTTTTTGGGAATGAAAAACAAAGATTTTTTGGCTTTTGCTTCGGCGCTGGGAGCTGCATTCTTCTGGAGCTTTTCGTTTATCTGGTTTAAAATTGCCTACCTGGGTTACCAGCCAATAACCGTCGTGATTCTTCGGCTGGCCATTTCAGCGGTTCTTATTTCAGTAATTGCCTGGGGTTTAAAACGCCTTCAGAAACCTTCAAAAAAAGATAT
>JAFGDX010000088.1 GCA_016931875.1 Prolixibacteraceae bacterium | reverse complement strand
TTTGTAAACTTTTACCACCACTTTCCCGCCTGAACCGGTATTGTAAATTCTGCCCACACCCAGCGAAACCCCTTGAATAGCCTCGTCTCCGTCAATGGTAAACTTCTCTGCAAATTCCGAAATTCCGGCATTATTTGTTCCTCCCCAGTAGCCTGAATCATTACCGTCAACGGTAATGGAAAGCAACTGGTGTTCGTCATTGTCGGTTAAATTGGTAAAGGCTCCGCAAAGATTCTCCTCTTCATAAAACCGTTTTCCGTTAATGTAACTTGCTCCGTTATTCACCGGGTCGAGCCAGTGTTTGAGTTGTTTTGTAATCTCGGGTTTGTAATCCCAGGCCAGATCCATCCGTGCAAAATAATCGCGGACCGGACTTTTACAGGTAGCCAGCCCGCCGGTTAGCGTGCCAATCAGGTTTTTCTGCCGGTTAAAAAGCCCGCCCCCTGAGGAGCCTGCCTCGGTAACTCCATGTTCCCAGCGGCCAACTTCAATAAATGCATTTTTCAGGTAATGTGAATTAAAATCGCTAAAACCCGGTTTGTCATAATCAAACGAAATTTTTTTGACATCGCCCCACGGATGATGGATGGTTGCCACTGTGTCATTCATAACACCCGAATGATCCCAGCCGGCAAAGTAAGGCCGGTATTCAGGAGGCGGAACCAGGCTCATTTCAACCAGGGCAAAATCGAGGCTGTCGAACTGAGCTTTCATAATGGCTCCTGAAACCGAATTTGACGGGTCTCCATCCAGCGGGGCACAATACGGGCTTTCATAGTTAAAAGCATAAATGGTTGTTTCGGCATATTCCCATTTATCGTAACAGTGAGAGGCCGAAATAACATATGGTTTTTGATCTTCTGCGGTATTGTTGATTAGCGTTCCTGTACAAAGTTCGGTTCCGTTTACAATCAGCCGGCAAACGGCATCTCTGATTTCAGCCCAGTCTTCACCAAGGTCGCAATTTACATCTACATTGCACTCGCCTGCAATAGTAGGATAAAAGGGCCGGCGCTCGTTGCTGTTGATAATACCGGCAAAATCATGGTTTACCTGCGAAATAACAAAATTTTCCTGCTGTTCTAATCCGGCAGGAATTTCGTACTGAACCGTAATTTCATCGCCGGGCACGGGCATTACCGCAAATTTCCCGGTTGATTTGTTATTGAAGGAAGTATAGGCGCCCAGCACGTGCCGGGTGGTTTCATTAAAAAGAAATAACCTTGCGCCATAAGGAAGTTCAAAATGATCAAAAATCAGGTTCAGCGATTTTGCTCCTTTTGAAACAATTTTTAATCTCCAGATTTGCGTACCATCATTTGCCGATGTCCAGACCCCTGAATTGCTGACTGAATAATTTACTTCAAACGGTGTTGCAAACCGGAATGATTTCAACCGTGCAGATTGCTTCATTTCACTTACTGCCTGTTGCAACAAAATATCATTTCTCAACTCAGGCATCCTTACAACGGGTATTTTGGCACTTTTCAGCCCTAAAAATTCAAGAGGTTTGCCTCCCTGTGAAATCTGCCCTTCCGAAATATTCGCAAACACGAAGATTCCAACAAGAATCATCAAAAATTTTCGCATAGAAAACATTTTCGTCAAAATTATTAAAATACTCAGGAATCAACACATTTTTTATATCAATTTGCTGAATTTTATTGAATTATGATCAACAATAAATTTAAAACTATGTTTATTAATTTATTTACGTTAAATTGTATTGATTTATTGTTTCACCTTTTTAAGATTAAACTATGAAAAAATTTGGACTATTTGCCGCAACTCTTTTCGCATTTCTGTTTTCAGCTTCAGTGTTAGTTGCATCTGATAAAACACCCGTAAAAGGAGAATTGACAATGCCTGAAAATATTAAAGCGATTGTTGATAAATCGTGTTTTGGTTGCCACAACACCGATTCGCAAAATGAAGATGCAAAAGAAGAGCTCGATTTTAAAACATTTGACACCCTTTCGAAAGTAAAAAAAGTGGGTGCACTGCGACATATAGCCGAAGTTGTTGAGGAAGGTGAAATGCCGCCAAAACGCTTTCTGGAAAGATTTCCGGACAGAAAACTAACCGAAGAAGAAGCAAAAGTTTTAACTGAATGGGTAAAAAAAGAAGCGGAGGCTTTGATTGCACAGTAAAAAATAAACTTATTTGAAACCGGAACTCGTTTTGATGCGAATATCCGGTTTTTTTTATTCAAAATTACCATGAAAAAATTAGTACGGATCGCATTGATAATCCTTGTTGTGGGGGCAGTTGCCATTCAGTTTTTCAGGCCCGAAAAAAATCTTGGCGCTCCTACCCCAGATCATATTTTTGAAAAGGAACAAATTCCCGAAAATGTAAAAACAACCTTAAAAAATGCATGCATGGATTGTCATTCCGACCAAACAACCTACCTGTGGTACCACCACATTGTTCCGGTTGCCTGGATGATTAACGACCATATTGTGGAAGGAAAAAAGGAACTTAATTTTTCGGAATGGGGACAAATGGATACTTTTGATAAAATTGGTATTCTTGAAGATATTTGCAGCGAAGTTGAAAATCAAAAAATGCCCATAAAAGCTTATGTTCAAATGCATAAAGAAGCGAAACTAACCGAAGAACAAATAGCTGCTTTGTGTGCCTGGACCGAAAAACTTAGCGAAGAACTGATTAGCCGGGAATAATTTTTATGAAAGTATTGGTAATGTTTGTAAACGAGTTTGGATACACCCCGGCTCAAAAGAACCTGGAATCGGCTGAAGAAATAACCGAAGGCGCCGTTTATACCGATTCGGTTCTGGCTTTTATCCAGGTAGAAGAAAGCGATGAACAGTATGATGTAAAAAGCCGCGAAAAAAAACTTGTAAATCATTTAAAATGGGCGGCCAGGAAAAACAATTGCAAAAAAATAATTCTGCACTCCTTTGCGCATCTTTCCGACTCAAAAGCATCGGTTGAATTTACGCGGCAAATTTTTGACGAGGCGGAAAAAAGGCTCCAAAACGCCGAATTTGAAACGGCACAAACCCCTTTTGGCTATTTTCTGGATTTATCGATAAAAGCCCCGGGATATTCTCTGGCCCGGATATGGGCAACGCTATAATTTTTTAACTCTGATATTTCTTAACGCTGCCGTGGTATTCCACGACGCAATTCCAAACGGACGCGAGAGGCTTACCTCCGGACGGATGCCAATGCGGTGGTCGCCAATTTCAAATTCCACCACATTTTCATCGTCAATCCAGGCGCTTATTTTTTCAGATGTTACTTCCAGCCTGATATTGTACCACCTGTTTTTTTCAAAACTCATCAGCATTTTTGTTTCATTTTCCGAAGCATCCACACCGTCAATTGTACTTAGTCCAACCACAGGGCCACCCCAGCCGCCCACAATAAACGAGCAAAATGTTGAATCAACCGGAAATGTCATTCCGCAAAAAAAATCGTTTCCCGAAACCCGTTTTGCCTCCATTGTAACCTGGTAGTTACTTTTCGGGAAATCGCCGGTGTAGGTAATTCCGGTGCACCCGTCGCCGTAATTCAAAATAATAGTGCCTTCCGAGACTTTTACCGGCCCCTGTGTGCCAAAATTGGTTATTTCCCAGCCATCCAGCGTTTGGCCGTTAAATAGTGCAGTACCATCGGCCGTTTCTTGCGGAATTGGGCTAACCTGAGATTCATTTTCTGTCCCGGTTTTGTTTCCGGTATTTTTGCAGGAGGCAAATAAAGCAACAAGAGCTATAATCAAAAAGGTTTTCATTGGTTTTTCAATTTATAAATTGTAAAGTTAAGTTGATTTTTGTGAATTAAAATTCTTTATTCCTTTATTTCATTTCGCAAAGCCTGTCTCGAAGCACGGTCGACCAAAGTAAACAGGCGGTCAGTTTCGTTTTTCATTTTTGACGGCCGGTGACCTTTTACTTTCACAAAAGAAATCTGCAACTTATCCATCTGTGAAAAAAACTGCATATACAAATCGGCATTTGCAAGTCTCCTGCCGGTTTTTGAGTGAAATTTATTTAATTCCAGGCGCCGGCGTCTTTCCAATAGTCCTGAAATATTCTGTGAATCAGAAAAAACAATTAGCTCGTTTGTTTCCTCGTGAACAGTTCCGAGCGCCCACAATAAGGTCTGAAGTTCAAGTTTTGTAGATGATGTATTTTCAAATCGCTGAACCCGAACTTTTTCTTTCAACTCATCCACTGACTTAATCAAACTTTCATCAGAAACCAAAAGAAAGGCGCCGTATCCAACTCCCGACTGAACATGAACACTTCCGTCGGTAAACAACAATAATTTTTTCAAAACGTGTGATTAAAAGTGATTTTTCAACTTAAAAAATTTTTCCGCAACTCTTCAACCTGCGCCTGATTGATGGGAACGAGATTTCCGAGCGAGGCACCCATGGTTAATGACTGGGCACTAAATTCAGCCACCTCAAGCCTGTCAAAAGTTCCGAGCAATTTATCTCCGGTAACCAAAACCGAATCGTTTTCAATAATTACAGCAGGTGTATTTTCCGACAATATGTCCAGAATGATTTCCTTCCCGGCAAAGTGCGAACCAAACGGCACATTTGGCACATCCTGCAGAAAAATCCAGCTCTCGGGAATGGTCCTCACATCCAGTTTTTTGCCGGAAACACTGTAGGCCATTAAATAGGGAGTTTGTGTTAAAATAATGGAATTTACGTGCGGATTTCGTTTGTAAATTTCCTGGTGCAGCCACGTAGAGCGGCTGGGCAATTTTCCGGGTTCCCGTTTTCCATCCTTAATTTGTACAATATCTTCATTTTGAATGTCCCAGCGGGCCACATTGGTTGGTGTAATTAAAAAATCATTCCCCCGCCAGCGTACCGAAACTGTTCCGTAAGAACTTATCATCAAGCCCTGATCGCAGGCACGGTGTACTATTTTTTTAATTTCTTCGCGAATGGCGCGTTCATCGGAAGGGTGTTCAGGCTTTTCCATTTCAGGCAGCAACCGAGGAATTTGATCTTCAAATTCTTCAATTTGTTCATCGCTCAAATAGTTTGGTGTCCCGATGGTACTTCCGTAGATGATTGTCCGCCCGCAAAATTCAAGTGTTTCAAAGCGTTGAAAGGCATCTCCCAAATCGGAACCGCCAACCACTGTGCCGTGGTTTTCCATTATCACAGCATTGAATCCTTTTCCGAATTCTTTGGCAATAACATCGCCCAAGACTTCGCTCCCGGGCAACTCATAAGCGGCATAACCAATAGGGCCACAAATATTTTTTGCCT
>JAFGDX010000536.1 GCA_016931875.1 Prolixibacteraceae bacterium | reverse complement strand
GAAGGTAGAAAATTGACCATTAACAAAACGTACAAAAATGCAAAAATTCAGGGCCGATTTACATATTCACACGCTTTTATCGCCCTGTGCCGGTTTGGAAATGACCCCGCAAAACATTGTGAACCGGGCCAAAGAAACCGGTTTGCATATTATTGGTATCACCGACCATAATTCCACCAAACAATCGAAACTGGTAAAAAAACTGGCTCAAAAAGAGGGGATTTTTGTACTCACCGGCGCCGAGGTTACCACCAAAGAAGAGGTGCATTGCCTGGTATTTTTTGAAACCGACGAAGAACTCGACGAATTTCAGGAGTTTATCGATTTGAATATCACCAAAATTCCCAACAATGAAGATTATTTTGGTTACCAGCCGCTGATTGATGAAAATGAAAATATTCTGGAAATGATTCCCTACTATCTTCCCGCAGCTTTAAAAGCCGGAATCACCGAAATTCAGCAAGAGGTTTTCCGGCTGAACGGACTTTTTATCCCGGCCCATATCGACCGGCCTGCAAACGGAATCATCAGCCAGCTGGGTTTTATTCCTGAGGATTTGCATTACCATGCACTGGGCATTTCAACCCATGTTTCGGAAAAATATGTTCGAAAACATTATGTTGTAGAATATAAAAAGACCATTCTGCGCAATTCCGATGCACATTATTTGCAACAAATTGGCGAAATTTACAGCGTGTTTACTATTGAGAAACCCGGTTTTTCAGAAATTAAAATGGCTCTTGGTAAGCAATATAACCGATTTGTTGAAATAGAATGAAAACCATTTCAGAGCATATTCTCGACATTGTTCAGAATTCGATCAGGGCAAAAGCTACATTGATTGAAATCATAGTTGAAGAGGATAAAAAAAATGACCTTTATACTCTGATAATCCGGGATAACGGTTGCGGAATGGACAAAACCACGCTGGAACAAGCAACAGGAGCGTTCTTTACATCAAGAAACACAAGAAAAGTGGGGTTGGGGCTGGCACTGCTCAAACAAAATGCAGAACAGTGTAACGGCCATCTGGTATTAAAATCGGAAGTGGGGAAGGGAACGGAGGTGAACGCTTTTTTTCAGCTGTCGAATATTGACAGGCCACCTCTGGGAGATGTCTGGAACTCCTTTTATCTCTGTTTGCTGAGCGAAAAACAAACAGAAATAAAGTACAGGCATAAAACAGAAAACGGTGTTTTTGAGATTTCTTCGGAAGAGGTAAAACAAGCATTGCCCGGAATGCCATTCAGCAACAAGGAAATTAGAAATGGAATTATTGAACTGATAAAAAACAATTTAACAGATATAAAAGCAACCTTTTAAAAAACAACCAATTCAACTATGACTAAAATAAAATCACTGGCTGATCTCAAAAAAATCAGAGATGAGATGCAGTCGAAAATCAAACTACGCGAAAACAGCGAGCATCCTGAACAAACCGTTCAGATAAAAGTAGGAATGGCCACGTGCGGAATTGCCTCAGGGGCCAAGGAAACCATGAGTTATTTTGTGGAAGAGCTTGAACAGCAGGCTATCGACGCGGTGGTTACGCAAACCGGATGTATGGGATTTTGTTATGCAGAGCCAACTGTTGAGGTAACTTTACCCGGAAAAGAACCCGTGGTTTTTGGCTATGTAAATAAATCGAAGGCCGAAGAAATTATCGAAGTGTACATCAAACGTGGCGAACTGGTGGACGGCATAATCCCGCTAAATTTTAAAACCATTGACGATTAAAAACCTTCAACTAACTGATTATGAGTGAATATAAAATGCAGATTCTTGTTTGCAGCGGAACCGGTTGCAAAGCATCAGAGAGCGAGGAAATCATTAATTCGTTGAACTCTCTGCTTGATGAATTCGGGCTTGAAAACGATGTACAGGTGGTTCGTACCGGATGTTTTGGCTTTTGCGAAAAAGGGCCGATTGTAAAAATATTGCCCGGAAATACATTTTATGTGCGGGTAACACCAGCTGATGCAGAGGAAATTATTAAGGAACATGTGGTAAAAGGGCGCACTGTTGAACGTTTGCTCTACACCGATCCGGTTACCCATGAAAATATCAGCGATTCAAAAGGAATTGATTTTTACAAAAAACAAATCAGGATTGCTTTGCGTAACTGTGGGTTTATCAATCCTGAAAATATTGATGAGTACATTGCCCGCGATGGTTATATGGCTCTCGGGAAATGTTTGACTGAATTAACACCTGAAGAAACCATTCAGGAAATCAAAGATTCGGGTTTGCGTGGCCGTGGGGGTGGCGGGTTCCCAACAGGTTTAAAATGGGAAATTACACGCAAATCAGAAGCCGATCAGAAGTATGTGGTTTGCAATGCCGATGAAGGTGATCCGGGCGCATTTATGGACCGCTCGATTCTGGAAGGCGATCCGCATTCGGTTCTGGAAGCCATGGCCATTTGCGGTTACTGCATTGGCGCCGATATTGGTCTGGTATACATCAGGGCCGAATATCCGCTGGCCATCAACCGGTTAAAAACCGCCATAAGCCAGGCACGCGAAGTTGGTTTGCTGGGAGAAGATATTCTGGGAACCGGATTTAATTTCGATATCGAACTGCGTTATGGTGCCGGAGCTTTTGTTTGTGGCGAAGAAACGGCTCTCATCCATTCGATGGAAGGACTGCGCGGAGAACCTACATTTAAACCCCCGTTTCCTTCCGTTTCCGGTTACATGGGAAAACCAACCAATGTTAACAACGTGGAAACCTTTGCCAATATTCCGGTGATTATCAATAAAGGAGCCGGCTGGTTTAATAAAATTGGTACCGAAAAATCAAAAGGAACCAAGGTGTTTGCACTGGCCGGAAAAATCAATAATGTTGGATTAATTGAAGTACCAATGGGAACCACCCTCCGCGAAGTGATTTACGACATTGGCGGCGGAATAAAAAATGGTAAGAAATTTAAATCTGTTCAAACAGGCGGACCTTCCGGAGGCTGTTTAACCAAAGATTTTTTGGATACTCCGATTGATTATGACAATCTGATTGCCGCAGGTTCTATGATGGGCTCCGGTGGAATGATTGTAATGGATGAAGACGATTGTATGGTTTCTATTGCCCGTTTTTATCTTGAATTTACACTGGAGGAATCGTGCGGAAAATGCACCCCCTGCAGAATTGGAAATAAACGACTGCACGAAATTCTGGATAAAATTACCAGGGGAAAAGGAAAACCGGAAGATATTGAACGCCTGAAAGTTTTAAGTTCGGTTATCAAAGATACCTCACTTTGCGGCCTGGGGCAGTCGTCGCCCAACCCGGTCCTTTCAACCATTGCCAACTTCGAAGATGAATATCTGGCTCATGTTAACGAGGGGAAATGCCCTGCCGGACAATGCAAAGCGCTCCTGAAATATGAAATTGTGGAAGATTTGTGCACCGGTTGTACCCTTTGTTTCCGGAACTGCCCGGTGGGAGCAATCACCGGAGAACGGCGGTTGCCACACTACATCGATCAATCGATTTGTATAAAATGTGGTGTATGTTTCGAAAAATGTAAATTCAATGCAATAACCCTAACCTAATCAAGAAAAAAGAATACAATGGATACAATAAACCTTACAATTGACAATAAACCGGTTGTGGTAAAAAGCGGAACAACCATTCTGGAAGCGGCGTCGGGAATCGGGGTGCATGTTCCAACTTTGTGCCACATGAAACTGGATGATTTAAATATTGAAAATAAACCGGG
>JAFGDX010000087.1 GCA_016931875.1 Prolixibacteraceae bacterium | reverse complement strand
AACAAAATGTTTTTTCCCTGTTCCCAGAAACCTTTTGCATTTACATTGTAATAGTTGGCAAACAGGTCAAAATCATCTCCTGCTATTTTTTTCAATTCCTGCTCATTCCACACATAAAACCGGCCTTCTTCGCCTTCGCTGTCGGCATCAAGCGATGAATAAAAAGCACCGGAAACATCCGTCAGTTCGCGTTCGATAAAATCAACCGTTTCATAAACCACCGTTTTAAACTCCTCGCTTTTAAACTGCTGAAAACCTTTTGCATATATACTGAGCAGCTGGCCGTTGTCGTACAACATCTTTTCAAAGTGCGGTACTTTCCAGAGTTCATCCACCGAATAACGTGCAAAACCGCCCCCTGCCTGATCATACATTCCGCCACGGGTCATTTTTTCGAGGGTGAATTTTACAAAATCAAGTACCGGCTTGTCTT
This sequence comes from Prolixibacteraceae bacterium, assembly GCA_016931875.1. Taxonomy (GTDB): domain Bacteria; phylum Bacteroidota; class Bacteroidia; order Bacteroidales; family Prolixibacteraceae; genus Draconibacterium. Next base: position 3,794 of record JAFGDX010000087.1, on the reverse strand, counting down.
TTTTTACAAACCCGTAATACAACAAAAAATCCAGATTTACAGGCATGGGGAATTTGGGTGCTCCTGCCCGTCCGCCATGTTCCAAATCAAAACTTTCACTCCACTCTTCTACTGCATTTTCAATGGTTTTTGAAATGTCGGGCAAACTGGCTTCAGGCTCACTGACAAGCGAAATCTGCTCGATTCCTTTTTGCAGATTATCAGCATATTCCGAAGTCTGCTCCCTGTTTTTCCGGTAAAATCCGGCAACGGCCTGAATATCATTCATCCATGTTTCACGCGGAAAGTAGGTACCACCCCAAACGGGCCGCCCGTCGGGCAATGCAATTACATTCAGCGGCCAGCCGCCTTGCCTGCGCATTAACTGAACTGCTGTCATATAATAATGATCCACATCCGGGCGTTCCTCGCGGTCTACTTTCACACATATAAAATTACGGTTCATTACTTCAGCAACACGCTCGTCTTCAAAACTTTCATGCTCCATTACATGGCACCAGTGGCATGCCGCGTAACCAATACTGACCAAAATCAGTTTGTCTTCATTATGTGCCTGATTAAAAATTTCATCACTCCACGGCTGCCAGGTTACCGGGTTGTGGGCATGTTGCAGCAAATATGGCGAACTGGCATGAATAAGTGCATTGGTGTATTTTTTATTCATAAAATTCAAAAAAAATATAGTTACAAGAATAAACATGCTGAGCCCGTCAATGTTCTAAAATCATTCACTTCTGTGCCATGTTCATTGATTTCCCAAATTATTCATCAAAAAAGCAGGGATATTATTTACCAGTCCGCAATAACTTTCGAAATTGCAAATGAAGAAAATAACAAGTCATTTTTAAAGGAAATAATCTGCCAGAGTTTATTTTCCGCCGGAAAAACACAGCTCATGCAGTTTCCTTTAATTTCAGCAGAAAAAAACAGATATTCCGATTATAATACAATCGTTTTCTTTCTCCGGTTACTTTCCAAACATGCCTCCAGGATTTTTAGTACTTCAACCGTTTCTTCGGGTTTTACCAGCAACTCTTTTCCATTCCTGATAACATCAAAAAGATTATCATAAAAAAAAGGATAATTCCCGGGCAGGGTTTCCACTTTTCCTTCAAAACGAAGCCCGTCTTTTTCATAGGTAAGTTTCCCCCACATATTCTCTGGTTCTTTTCCCCAGTCAGTTCCCTGCGGTAGTTTTCCGGCTCGAAGCACATCTTCCTGCGGGTCGATACCCCATTTGTGAAAAGTTCCGCATTCGCCGTATAAACTGTAACGCGGGCCGGGGTCCATTACCAGATACGAACATTTCAAAATAGCCGAAAAAGTTTTGTACTCCAGCCGGATGTCGTAATAATCAGCTACATTTCCGCCGGTTCTTACAATTTTCAGGTTGGCATTTACCGACACTGGTTTTCCAAATAAAACAAAGGCCTGATCAACCATATGCGAGCCGAGGTTGTGCAAAACCCCGATATATTCGTCGCCCTCTTCTTTCCAGGTGTCGGGGGTTATGTATGTCCGGTACCTGTCGAAATGCGATTCAAATTCTACCAGCCTGCCTAAATTTCGCTGTTCAAGAATTTTTTTCACGGTTAAAAAATCGCCGTCGAGCCGCCGGTTTTGATACACCGTAAAAACCACCCCTTTATTTTTTGCGAGTTGCAACAACTCTTCGGCTTCGGCACTTTTTTGAGCCACCGGTTTTTCCACCACTACATGTTTCCCGGCGTTTATAGCTTGTTTCACCATTTCGTAATGCAAATAATCGGGTGTGTTCACAACCACCAGTTCAATGGCAGGGTTGTTAGTTATTTCATTGAAATCTCGTACAATGCTGGCATCAGGAAACAACTGCCGGGAAAGGTTTTTTGAACGCTCCAGTACCTGAACCACTTCGAACCCCGGATTTACTTTTAACGACGGCCCGTGAAATGCCTGCCCTGACAATCCAAAGGAAGATATTGCTGTTTTTATTGGCTGACTCATTTTTTTGAAAGTTTATGTTGTTGCAGAATGTTGAATTTTCCGGCGTCAAAATCAGATTTTTAACTAAACAAAAGCGTTTAAATTTAAACCGAAAACACCAGAATTTAAAATTACAACTATTCAAAAAGGAAAAAAAGTTGTTGCATAACATTAAAAAAAAGAGATATTGTATAACACATAGTGTTCAAATAAAGAATAATTGATTGTAACTTCGGGTAAAATTAAGTACAACACCTAAAAATTGTGTCCATAAAATGGAAAAGTATTTAAACAATTATTTACACACATTTGAATGCTTTAATCTGGAAACCGGTGATTTTCCCGGGCCGGTGGTAACCATTTCGCGCCAGGCAGGCTGCTCGGCCCAACGGATTGCCATCAAGTTGTCGAAAATTCTTACCGGCTACAGTTACATGGCGGAAACCAAAACCGATGCCGAGTGGAACTGGGTTGACAAATCGGTATTTTCATCGGTAGTTGATAAAATGATTGATGAAATTAAACGAGGCAACTATGACGACAAGGTGGAAGCCATTAAAATGATGAATGAAGTTTCACGTGCCTTTTCAAATGAAACGATTTATGATATTTCGGACAAGAGGTTAATAGATATTTTTAAGGGGGTGATTTGCAAACTTGCCACCACGGGCCGAAAAATTATTGTTGGCCGCTCGGCCGGAGTTATTTTACGAAATGTACCAGATAAACTCAACATCAGGCTGGAGGCACCTGAAGAATGGCGAATAAACCGCTTAATGCAACTCAAAGACCTGAGCCGCGCTGAGGCAGCCAAATACATTAACGACATGGATGAAAAAAGAGACTCGTTTATTGAAAAAATTATCGGGCGAAAAGCCGAAAACAACGATTTTGATGTTATTTTCAATTATGCTTCACTGGAAGATGATCAAATTGTTGATGCAGTAATTAATATTCTGAAAGACAAAAAAATAATTGCCCCACGGTTTGAACTTTAGCAGTAGTTGCTTTTATTTACAGGGTTATTGTGTACTTTTGATGATAAATTTTACTATTAACAAAAATAAATCTCACCTTACAAGACCTTCCTTTGGGAAGGTTTTTTTATTCTCATCGTTAAAATGATTGAAAATAAATTGGATTATCTGCTAAAATGTACGTTATTTTGTATAAGGAAGAAAGTATTGTTTTTTACTATTTAGGGAAAGTAATTGGCTGTTTCTGATTTTACTGCAATGTGATTATCATTCAGAACGAAAATGTTCAGTAATTGTCTAATCTGGTAGAGAAAACATCTTCTCGTTATTTAATTATTTATATTTATATTATTTGTTCTATTTTTTTATGAATTTATTTGTTGCAAAGTTAAGTTCATCTACAACAGGTGACGACTTACAAACGCTATTCTCGCAATATGGAGAAGTAGCATCTGCCAAAATTATTTTTGACAGGGAAACCGGAAACTCAAAAGGTTATGGCTTTGTTGAAATGCCAAATGACGACGAAGCAAAGGAAGCTATTAATGCGCTTAACGACAGCGAACAGGATGGAAACAAGCTTGTTGTTAAAGAAGCAAACCAGCGCGCTGAAAAACGCCCGGGAGGAGGCGGTGGTTTTAACAAAGGACCACGCAGAGGTAATTTCCAGAGCCGTGGCGGCGGCGGTGGCGGTGGCGGTGGCTTCCAAAGGCGCGACGACAGACGTGGTGGCGGCGGCGGAGGCAGAAGAAATGACAACCGCTCCCGTGGAGGTGGCGGAGGTTATTCCGACAGAGAAAACAACTGGTATTAGAAAAGGAAAAAAAGCTGCTCGTTTTGAGTAGCTTTTTT
>JAFGDX010000535.1 GCA_016931875.1 Prolixibacteraceae bacterium | reverse complement strand
TTGTCGTGCCAGATTTCGCAAACCAGGTATCTGGCGTTGTTCCACAAATCAGGATCAGTTCCTTCCCAAACGGTAAGGCTTTGATTCTGGTTGTTGGGAGTTATTTTTAAAACCTCGCCATCAAAACCAACTCCGGGTTGAGTGGCACTTATTTCAGGGTTTTTTTTTTGAATTTGCTGAAGGTTGAACGTGGGGGTATTTTGGGTTGTACACGAAAAAAGAAACAGCACAATAACGATGGCAATATTTGTTTTCATCAGAACAGGTTTAGTATTCATTCAAAGGTAAAAGAAAATAAAAAGCAAAGGCGCAAAGTGGTGAGGATTTCACTGCACTTTGCGCCTTTATCAGCCATTTTGAAATATTATAATTTTTCTTTGGCTATTTTTAGCGGGTCGTCTCCCGAGGCCATTCCTTTTATACGGAACGAATAGGAATATTCTTTTTCAGTCAGCCGGTACTGGTCGTGCGTCCATGCACCCCAACTGTTGTCGCCGCCAACGCCCATCTGCATAAAATCAATATTTACCGAAGTCAAATCACGTGGTTTTACGTCGGTGGTGTGGCGGTTGACCACCGGAACTCCTTCAACCTGCCGGCCGTCGGTGCGTTCCATCGATTCAAAATCTTCCTGAAGATTGTGGTGTGCGCTTACTTCCAGAAGCGGCATTCCTTCAAAGAAAAGACCGTTTCCACTGCCGTCGGTTATGGTCATCCAGCGAACATCGGTTTTATTGCCGTTTTCCTGCGGACGTAAATAGGCCCAGTACTGTTCGGCAACACTTCCGCTGTACAATCCAACAAAAGCGCTGGTTTTTCTGTCAACGTAACTTTCTTGCGGCCCGCGACCCAGCCAGGTCATTTGGTCGAATTTGCGCGGCATAATCAAGTTCATCCCCATGCGCACAATTTCGGGAAGTTTTTCCTCTGTCATTTGAAAATGGTTGGTTACAACCACATCGCCCGATCCATAAACCGTATACTGAGTTCTGTATTTTGCAATTTTTTCGCCTGATTCATTCACCAGGTCAAAATCAAAAATCACCTCTGCCTCGTTTTTGCCACCTGTGGTGCTTATATTTCTGTTGCCTCCGGCTTCCTGAACGCCTTCTCCGTTTTTATTGATGGTAACCGCATTTACCTGACGGTTTTTCCCGGCTTCGCGCCACACGCGGCTGCGTTTGTGCAGATTGTTTCCAAAATCATTATCGATTGGTGCACGCCAGAAATTAGGTACCAGGCCGCTTTGAATAAACTCCACATCTCCTTTTTTGAAACTGGTGATTACACCTTCCTTTGTATTAAATGAAACGGAAAAACCTTCTCCGGTAACGGTAACCACATCTCCGCTTTCGTTGGTGGTAAGCGGAGGCATTTCTGCCACATTCACTTTTGGAGCCGGAACAAAAACCGGAAGTTTAAATTGTTCTGCCGCCAGTTCAGAGCCTGCTGCAACCAAACTCCAGTCTTCCCTGAGTTTGGCTTTTATATTCAGAAAATATTCTACTCCCGGCTGAGCATCCAGCACAAAATCAATGGTTACATTTTCCGATTTCCCCGGTTCGAGGTTTAAATCGTTGAGTTTGCCATTGTCGATTACTTTTCCGTCTCCGGTTACTTCCCACGTAAAATCAAATTTCGAAAGGTTAAGGAATGCAAATTTATTGGTTATTGAAATGGTACCTGAATTCAGGTTCACAGGATTAAAACCAATGTACTGGTACACTTTTTTAACTTCCAGAAGATGTGGTTTTACACCGCGGTCGGGATTTACCAGCCCGTTCAAGCAGAAATTCCCATCCGAAGGAACTGTATCGGGACCAAAGTCGCCGCCATAGGCCCAGAATTCTTCACCCGCATCGTTGGTGGTAAGCAAACCCTGGTCAACCCAGTCCCAAATAAAACCGCCCTGAAGAACCGGGTATTTTTCAATCACATCCCAGTAATCCTGCAGGTTTCCTACACTGTTTCCCATGGCATGGGCATATTCACACTGAATTAAGGGGCGGTCGGCTACTTCTTTTGCAAAACGTTCCATTCCGCCAATTCCCATGTACATCGGACAAAAGATGTCGGTATTTCTTTCCAGTCCGGCTCTTTCATACTGAACCGGGCGGGTAGTATCAACTGATTTCAGATAATCATAAGTAGCATAAAAGTTTACACCGTTGCCTGCTTCGTTCCCCAGCGACCAGATGATGATACAGGGCTGGTTTTTATCGCGCTCAAACATATTTTTGGTGCGGTACAGGTGTGCTTCCTTCCAACTTTCGTCCTTGGCCAGCGATTCTTCGCCATACCCCATTCCGTGTGATTCGATGTTTGCTTCATCCACAATATACAAACCATACTTATTGCAGAGTTCGTACCACAATTCAGGTTGCGGGTAATGTGAGGTACGCACCGCATTCAGGTTGTGTTCCTTCATGATTTTGATATCGAGCAACATGGTTTCCTTGTCCTGAACATGCCCGGTAACCGGGTGGTGTTCGTGCAGGTTGGCTCCTTTTAAATATACATACTGCCCGTTTACCAGCAGTTGTGCATCCTTAATTTCGATGGTGCGGAAACCTACATCCTGTTTGAGTACTTCAATAATACCCTCATTAGTTTTTAAGGTGATGATAAGCTGATACAAATTGGGTGTTTCGGCCGACCATTTTTTTACATTCGGGATTTCGGCTTCAAAAGAAACACTTCCCCGATCCGTGTTTTCTGAAAACTCTCTGACCACTTCATCTCCGTCATACAAAACTGCTTCTACTACAGCATTTTCATTGTTTGCCAGTTCAACTTCGAGGTGAAACTGGCCATGGGTGTATGTTTTGTCGAGTGCCGAGCCAACCCTGAAATCCTGAATATGCTGCGGATTTCGTGCCACCAGGTAAACATCTCGGGTAATTCCGCTCAATCTCCAGAAGTCCTGGTCTTCGAGATACGATGCATCGCTCCAGCGAAAAATTTCGGCTGCCAGTGTATTTTCACCTTCCTTTAAATAAGGAGTGATATTAAATTCGGCCGGTGTTTTACTGTCTTCGCTATATCCAACATACTGCTCATTGATCCACAAATTCAGCATCGAACTTACGGCGCCAAAATGAAT
>JAFGDX010000086.1 GCA_016931875.1 Prolixibacteraceae bacterium | reverse complement strand
ATTTTTAATCCTGAATTGATAATAATTGGAGGACGTGTTGCCGAAGCAAGTCAGTTTATTCAGGCGCCGGTGCAGCAGGCAATTCAAACTTTCAGCAATCACGACATAAGTAACGACACCGAAATAAAATTTTCAGAATTAGGCTCAAAAGCGGGGACCATGGGAGCAGCCGCTTATGCGTTGGAACGGTTATCATTTTCTAAATAATGAAAAAAATGGAATTACATTTTTCAAAAGTTGAAGAGGCATTTTTGAAGGAGGCAGGAATAAAAAACATGACCACCCGGATACCCTATATTCCGGTTGAAAGTTTTCCGAAACTCGGGCTGCTTTCGGCCATGAGTTTTTTAGAGTGGGTAAGTGAAAATCCTGAAGGAGTGGTGAGTTTGCCCACCGGCAAAACAGCCCAGCACTTTTTGAATTATACTAAACTGATTCTTGAAAACTGGGAAAATAAAAAAACACAGGATGCACTGGCAAAATATGGTTTGGGCGGAAGTAAAAAACCCGAGCTAAAAAAATTGCAGTTTGTGCAAATGGGTGAGTTTTATCCCATCAGTACCAAACAACACAACAGTTTGTACAATTATGCAGAAAAATATTATATCGAGGGTTTTGGTCTCGACAAAAGCAAGGCGCTGTTAATCAATTCAGATGAAATTGAACTGGCGCGGAACAAACATTTTAGTGAGGTTTTTCCCGATTACTCCATCGATTTAACACTTCGGTACCGGGAAGCAAAAACACAAATGGAACAGTTGCAGCAGGAATCCATTTTTCTGATTGATAACTGGTGTTCCAATTATGAAAACCAGATACGGGAAAAAGGTGGTATCGGGTTCTTTCTGGGCGGCATCGGACCCGATGGTCATATCGCATTTAATACCCGGGGCTCCGACCATTTTTCAACTACACGCTTAACGGCAACAAATTTCGAAACACAGGCAGTAACAGCAACTGATCTGGGTGGCATCGAAGTTTCACGAAAAAGACTGGTTATTACCATCGGCCTCGGAACGCTTGGTTTCAACCCTGAAAACAGGGCCATTGTTTATGCCGCTGGAGAAGCCATTGCCGATACCATAAAAGATTCTCTTGAAAATGAGCCCGGAGTGAATTATCCGGCCACTTCGCTTCATAAACTCAAAAACAGCCGTTTTTATCTTACTGAAAGTGCGGCTGTTAAACTGGAAGACAGCATTGAATGCTTTTACAGTTGCGGACCCTGGACACATAAAAAAACAGAACGGGCAGTTATTGAACTGTGTAAAAAAATAAACAAGTTTGGCGGAAAACTAACACTGGAAGATTTAAAGGCTGATAAGTATTGCAGCCAGATTCCCGGATTAAATGAAAAAACGGTTCAGAGTGTTATCGACTCGATTCTGGTTAAACTGAAACGGGGAATGCAAAAAGAAACCAACCAGGTATATTATCACACCGGGCCACATCACGATGATATTATGCTGGGCATTATGCCGCTTACCAACCGGCAGTCGCGCGATGCAAGCAACGAAATGCATTTTGCCGTGGCAACTTCAGGTTTTACAGCAGTAACCAATCATTTCCTGAAGGATTTACTTTTAGATACGCAGAGTCTGCTTCAGCAGGGGAAAATAGAGATGATTTATTATCCTGATTTTTTTGAGTCGGGTTATAAGTTTAAGTGGGATAAAGATGTGTACCATTACCTTGATAATATTGCTGCCCAAAACGATGAGGAAAAACGACGCGGGGTTTGCCACCGGGTAGTTCGTGCGCTGGTTTCCATTTGGGAAGTGAAAAACGAAGAAGGATTGCTGCAGGTAATTGCTGAAATTCTGGAATCACTGGAAAACAGTTACGACGGTGGAAAGAATCCTCCGAGAGTACAGAAACTGAAAGGAATGATCAGGGAATTGGAAGAGGAACTGGTGTGGGCTCATTACGGAATTTCAGTGAAAAATGTTCATCATTTGCGACTTGGATTCTACCAGGGCGATGTTTTTTCGAACCAGCCCGATAAAGAACGCGATGTATTGCCAATACTGGAAGAGTTCAGAAAATACAAACCAACGGTAATCAGTCTGGCCATGGATCCGCAGGGAAGTGGGCCCGATACACACTACAAAGTTTTGCAGGCCATTGCACGGGCTGTGGAAGAGTGGAATAAGGAAGAGGATTTGAGTAATTTGAAAATAATTGGCTACCGTAACGTGTGGTTTAAATACAATCCGTGGGATGTGGAGGTGCTTGTCCCGGTTTCGCTGAACTCGCTGGCCACACTTAACAAATCATTTTCCGAATGTTATGTTACCCAGGTTAATGCCTCTTTCCCAAGTTATCAGCTCGATGGCAAGTTTAGTGATCTCACACAAAAAGTGTGGCTGGAACAACACAAACAGATTCAGTTACTGTTGGGTAAAAATTTCTTTTACGAAAATGATTCAGCCTTGCTGAGAGCCACACACGGCGTAGTATATTTGCACGAGTTAAATGTGGAACAATTCCTGGAGGAAGCGTTTTCACTTGAAAAATCAATGGAAGGAATCTTTTAAAAAATCAACAACCGGATATGAAATTAATTATTCAGAAAAATTACGAAGCGTTAAGCCAGTGGACAGCCAATTATATTGCCAAAAGAATTAATCAGTTTAATCCCGGTGAAAATCGGCCGTTTGTGCTGGGGTTGCCCACAGGGTCAACACCGGTTGGAACGTATAAAGAACTCATCCGGTTAAATAAAGCCGGGCTGGTTTCATTTGCCAATGTGGTTACATTTAATATGGATGAATACGTGGGTTTACCCGAAGATCATCCGGAAAGTTATCACACATTTATGTTTGAAAATTTCTTTAACCACGTTGATATCAACCGCGGGAACATTCACATTTTAAATGGAAATGCTGCCAATGTTGAAAAGGAATGTTTTGATTATGAAGAAAAAATAAAAGCGCTTGGCGGGATTCATTTGTTTCTTGGAGGAATGGGTGCCGACGGGCATCTGGCATTTAATGTGCCGGGCTCGCCGTTAACATCGCGCACCCGGCTGGTAGATTTAAATTATGATACCGTGGTTGCCAACTCGCGGTTTTTTGACAACGATATTTCGAAAGTGCCAAAACAGGCGCTCACAGTTGGGGTTCAAACCGTTATGGATGCTCAGGAAGTATTGATTGTGGTGAATGGCTACAAAAAAGCCCGGGCTTTGCAGAAAGTTGTTGAAGAGGGCATTAACCATATGTGGACACTGTCGTCGCTGCAAATGCACCCGCAGGGAATTATTGTTTGCGATGAAGAGGCTACCATGGAATTAAAAGTGGGAACGGTAAAATATTTTCGCGATTCACTTTCCCAATAAAAACAAAAACTGTCTTCTTGTTCAAAAGACAGTTTTTAGGAATAATCCCGAATTGAAGTGTGTAAAAACACTCGCCGAAAATACATTTTCTTTTTATTTGAAACAAGAAATGTTGTTGTGCAACACCTTGTTTTTCGATATTCATTTTTATTTTAAATAAACAGGAAATTTGCAGTGGAAACCTTATTTGTTTGCGGGTTTTTTCATGGGTTTTATAACCACTTCATTTCTGCATGAAGGGCAAATATAAATTTCGCATCCGGTACAGGCAAAACAGTTGCTGCAGCTTCTTGCAACATCAAAATTCGAAAACCGGAAGCCACATTCCCCGCAGGTATAAAATTTCTCTTTTTTAGCACCACCAATCATTTACGCAGAAATTGAAAAAAACGAAGCAGGGCAAAAATAGTAACAAGTGTGAAAATTATGGCAGCACCTGACGGAATATTTAGAAAGTAAGAAATAAACAATCCTGAAATAGTGCCGATAAATGCAAAACCCGATGACAGGATCAGCAGCTTTTTAAAATTGTTGGTGTATAAATTTGCGGTTGCCTGCGGAATGGTTAAAAGCGACAGAATTAAAATAATGCCCACAACACGGATGTTTAAAACCACTGTTAATGCAATAAGGGTAATAATCATGTAGTTAAACAGGGCAACCGGCAGTCCTGCGGCGCGGGCAAACTCTTCATCAAAAGCCATAAAAAGGATTTTACTAAAGAACAATACAAAAAAGGCAATAATTACAGTGTTCAGGATAAACATCCACCACAACTCGGAAATAGTTACGGTAAGAATGTTCCCAAAAAGATAGCTCATTAAATTGGGTGTGTAACCGGGAGTCAGATAAATAAAAATGATTCCCAGAGCCATTCCAAGTGACCACCAGATGGCAATGGAAGAGTCTTCCCGTATTTCAGCCACTTTGGTAAAAAACTGTATTCCCAGGGCGGCAAGCACAGCAAACAAAACTGCGCCCAGAAGCGGGTTGAACCCTGCCAAAAAAGCCAGGCCAATTCCTCCGAACGAAGCATGCGTAATACCGCCACTGATAAAAACAATACGGCGCGAAACAATGTAGCTGCCAATTATTCCACAGGAAATACTTGCAAAAACAGCAGCCAGAAATGCTTTTTGAAAAAAATCGTAGGAAAATAATTCAATAATTGCATTCATATTTTAGTGGTGGTGTTTTAAAATGGTATGTGGAATATCGCCGTGTGATATAATTTGGATGGGGCAATTGTACCCGTCAAGTTGTTCCTGTGTGATGATGTGGCTGCGATGATAATGCAAATCGCCGTTGACACAGGCAATGGTTTTTACATAACTCGAAATGGTACCTAAATCGTGTGAAACCAGGATAATGGCAATATCGTTGTTCAAACGGCTTAAACGGCTGTACAATTCGCCTTCAAAACGGTTGTCAACAAACGTGTCAGGTTCATCCAGAATAAGTATTTTGGGATTGCTGATTAATGCGCGGCACAAAAATACGCGCTGCATTTGTCCGCCCGACAGTTCGCCAATAGCTTTGTTTCTGATATTCAGAATTCCGGTTTCGCTTAACAGTTGTTCTATTTTTGTTTTTAGTGCCGCTGCCGGAAGGTTATTGCGCCGTTCCATTAACAAACCTGAACGAACCACATCATAAACCGTTATCGGGAATTTTTTGTCGATGTGCCTCACCTGTGGCAGGTAACCAATGGGTTTTTTTCTGTTGTCGATATCCTCCCGAAACGTAATTTTCCCGCGGGTGGGTTTTAACAGTCCTAAAATGGCTTTCAGCAAAGTGGTTTTTCCGCCGCCGTTTGGCCCGATCACCCCGATAAAGTCTTTTTCAAAAATTTCGAGGTTTACGTTTTCCAAAACCGGAATCCGGTCGTAACCTACCGTAAGGTTTTCTATTTTTATAAGTGGTTTCATTCAAAATTATCAACCAGAATTTGAGTGATTTCCAAAAGGTTTTCAGCCCATGCAGGGTCAAGCGGCCTTACCTGAACAACTTCCCCTTTAATTTCTTCCGCAAAAACCCGGGCATGTTCGCGGTCAAATTCGCTTTGAATATAAATAACTTTAATATTTTCTTTGTTGGCCAAATCAACCATTTTGGCCAGGTGTTGCGGAGTGGGTTCTTTTCCGCCCTCTTCGAGCGAATATTGTTCCAGCCCGTATTCTCTGGCAAAGTAAGTAAGACTGGGGTGAAAAACAATAAATTTTTTACCCTGAACTTCTTTCAGCCTGTTTTTTATCTGAATATGGAGCTGGTCGATTTCCTTTACAAATTTTAAATAGTTGACTTTGTATTCCGGCCCTTTTTCGGGGTTGAGCTCTGTGAGTTCAGCGGTAATCCGCTGCGCCATTTTTTTTACCAAACCGGGCGACAGCCAAATGTGCGGATCCACGCCATTCACATGAATGTGGTCACCGTGTTGTTCGGTTTCTTCGGCAATTAAATCCAGCCCTTCCGAAAGATCAACCACTTTCATATTTGGGTTGGCCTGTTCAATTTTATCTTTCCACGAATATTCAAAACCAATGTACCCGATTCTGAACCAAATGACCGAATTTGCTATGTCTTTTAACTGCGAGGGCAGCAATGTGTACGAAGCCGGGCTGGCACCGGGAGGAACTAAAACATTCACCTCAAAATCGTCGCCTGCAATTTTTTGTACAAATGTTTTTTCAGGGACGATGCTCACAGTAATTACTTTTTTACCGTCCCGATTTTCCGTTTGTTTTTGGTTTGAGTTACAGGCAAAAAGCAATAAAGTGGCAGTAATTATTACGATTAGTCTTTTCATTATTTTTTCCGATTCAAAATTTCGCTGCAAGGTAAACAACGAAATACAAATTTAGTTTTAACATTGGGAATCTGGTATTATTTGATGTTCAATTTTTTCACCTTTATTTTTTCTTTTGGGGGAACGGGGTCGTAACCATGAGTTCCCCACGGGTGGCATTTTGAAATGCGTTTTGTGGCCAGGATAAATCCTTTCAACGGGCCATGTATTTTGATTGCCTGAACTGCATATTCCGAACAGGTTGGCACATGCCGGCACGATGCCGGTGTTAACGGCGAAATGGCATATTTGTAAAAATAAACCGGGAGTAACAAAAGCCAGCCCAAAGCTTTTAATATGGCCTTTCCGATTTTTTTCATTTTGAAATTTTGAGCAAAACTACAACTAATTTCATAATACAGAAGGATTTTGAATGTGATATGGTTGCCGGGGTGGGTTTAAATATATTCTGCATATTTCTATCCAAGGGGCTTCTTTGTTTCGTGTGTAATAATCCTCCCGGGTAGTTTTTATTGAGAATAAATAATCAGTTTGTCAATAATTAGCAATTAGAATTGTATAATATTTTTAAATTTGCTTTGCAATAAAAGAAAAATGAACATTACGCTGAAATCAGTTTGTTTTTGAAATTTAACTATTAATTAATAACAACTATGACAACTAAAAATCAAAATTATTTAGTTCCTATAATTATGATGATCCTGCTTTTTGGTATGATCTCATTTGTTACCAATTTGGCAGCACCCATGGGGATTGTGTTAAAGAATCAGTTCAACGTTTCCAACTCGCTCGGAATGCTGGGGAACCTGGCAAACTTTATTGCTTACGCTGTAATGGGGATTCCCGGTGGGATTCTTTTGCAAAAAGTAGGATACAAAAAGACTGCGCTTATTGCCATTGCCATTGGGTTTGTTGGTGTTGGAATTCAGTACCTGTCGGGGCATGCTGAAAGTTTTGGAGTTTATTTACTGGGAGCATTTATAGCCGGTTTTTCTATGTGTCTTCTGAATATTGTAGTAAATCCGATGTTAAACACACTGGGTGGTGAAGGCAACAAAGGAAACCAGTTAATCCAGGTGGGTGGTTCATTTAATTCAGTTATGGCCACATTTACTCCGGTGTTTGTAGGTATTTTAATTGGTGAAGCTACCAAAGCAGCCATTACCGATGTATTCCCGATTATGTATATTGCAATGGGTGTTTTTGCACTCGTATTTTTTATTTTGTGGGCTACTTCAATTCCCGAGCCTCATGCCGACCAGCCCAAGGAACCACTGGGAAGTCTTATGTCGGGAGCCTTAAAATTCCGTCATTTTGTTTTTGGAGCGATTGGAATTTTTGTGTATGTAGGTGTTGAGGTAGGAACTCCGGGTATAGCCAATTTGTATATGACTACACCAACCGAAGCCCAGGCAGAAACAATTATCAATGAATACGAAAAACAACAGGCAGATGCGTCATATCTTGAAGAAATTACAAGACTTGACATGCAGAATGCTGCTGTTGACGGCTACCGGTTGAAAGTAGTAAGCGAAATGGCCTACGATAGTTCAAAACGGATACTGGAAGGAAGAGATACTCCGGGGCTGGGAATTGGAGCCGGTATTGCCGGAGGTATTGTTGGATTTTACTGGCTGCTTATGTTGGTTGGCCGTTTATTTGGAGCCGCATTTGGAAGCAAAATATCCAGTAGGAAAATGTTAGGTTTTACCTCTTTTGTTGGGATGTT
>JAFGDX010000534.1 GCA_016931875.1 Prolixibacteraceae bacterium | reverse complement strand
GCGAGGCCGAAATGGCATCGGCAACAGCTTGTGAAACCTGATTTTCAACCATTAAATTGTTTAACCTGCGTGAAGCATTTTTGCGCTTTTCTTTTTCGGGGAAAAGCCGCCTCATCAGCCCGGCCGGTTTTAAAAACGACAGCAGCATAATTTCCTCTTCGTTGGCTGTTCCTTTAAAAATCTGTGTTTCTATCGCGCTTGTCAGTTGATAAACAGCCTGTTTATTAATAATCACCGGTGTATTCCACCTGAAAAACAAAAAGCGCCGGCGCCTGAGTTTTATAATTCGTTTATCAGCCAGTCCCTGCTGTACTTCGCCCCTGATAAATTTCAGCGAAAAATACAAACGGTTCATCCATCTCGAAATTTTCAAATCGCGTTTTGAGTTTTCCAGCTTTTGAATCATAAACTGATGCAAAGGGACTTCCGATTTCCGGTTGGTGAGAATGATGCGTTTATTCTCAAAAATGATATTTTTATTCAAAAAAAGTTCCAGAAAAAGTGCTCCAAGCAACACATAATCCATGGCTGTGCAGGCTGCCGAAATGATTCCGCCTTTTTCGGGGTGAATTCCCAGCAGATATATTTTCTGGGATAAGGGAATTGGTTCGTTCATTTTTTGTACTTTCGGTTCTTTCTTTTTATGTAAAAAAATTTTACTGAAAGTTACAAAGAATCTGAAAAACCAAAGAATTTGCAACTGTTTTATTATGAAAAAAGGATTTGCCAGCGACAACAATTCAGGAGTTCATCCTGCGATACTAAAAGCCATTGAAAATGCCAATGCTGGTCATGTAGTCGGGTACGGCGATGACCCTTACACGCAAAAAGCCATCGGCATGTTTAAGGACAAATTTGGCGAGGAAACCGAAATCTTTTTTGTTTTTAACGGAACCGGTGCCAATGTGCTGGGGTTATCAACGATTACACAAAGTTTCAATTCGATTATTTGTGCAGAAACGGCGCACATTCAGGAAGACGAATGTGGTGCGCCCGAAAAATTTACCGGCTGCAAATTGTTGCCCGTTGAACCTGTAAACGGAAAACTTACACCCGAACTTATTCAGCACCATTTAAAAGGTTTTGATTTTGAACATCATTCGCAACCCAAAGTGATTTCCATTTCACAGGTAACCGAAATGGGCACGGTTTACCAGCCAACCGAAATTATTGCACTGGCCGATTTGGCGCATAAAAACAACATGTTCCTGCACATGGACGGCGCCCGCATAGCCAACGCTGCTGTGGCGCTGGACATGGACTTCAGGGAATTTACCAAAGACTGCGGGGTAGATGTTCTTTCGTTTGGCGGAACAAAAAACGGCATGATGATGGGCGAAGCCGTGGTTTTTTTCAATCCGAAACTAACAAAGCTAACCAAATACATTCGCAAACAAAGCATGCAGTTGTATTCAAAAATGCGCTTTGTGGGCGCTCAGTTTCAGGCCTATTTTGAAAATGACTTGTGGAAACAAAATGCCGCACACGCCAATAAAATGGCCAGACTGCTGGAAAGCGAAGTCGCAAAAATTCCGCAAATAAAACTCACCCAGGCTGTGGAAGCCAACGGTGTGTTTGCCATTGTTCCGCCCGAGATTATTGAACCATTGAGGGAACGTTTCTTTTTTTATTTGTGGAACGATGCTAAAAATGAAGTCCGCTGGATGACCTCGTTTGACACAACTGAAGAAGATATCTACGGGTTTACTGATTTGATAAAACAACTACTGGAGTAAAGCTTTGTGAACCTTTAAAATTGCTTTGCGTTACTCTGGTAACAAAAAAATTACTCAAAATAATCGCACGAATTCACAAAGAAACAGGGTGAATAAAACAAAATGGGCATTTTCAATTATTATCCAAGCAATCCCAAAAAGCTGGACCCTGAACTGGAGAAGCGGATTTTTATCCACAGCCTTATTTTTCCGGCAGCCTTTGTTTTTGTATTCTGGATAGTTGAAATTATAGAACAGGCACTGGGAAGCACTTTTGTTTATTTGGGCGTTTATCCGCTCCATTTGAAAGGCTTGCCCGGGATTTTATTTTCCCCGTTTATTCATTCCGGTTTCGACCACCTGATTTCCAACTCCATCCCTTTTTTTATTCTGATGTTTATGCTCATCTACTTTTACAGGCGCATTTCGTATCGGATTTTTATCCAGATGTATTTACTGGCCGGAATATGTGTGTGGCTTGCGGGGCGCGAAGCGTGGCACATTGGCGCCAGCGGGGTGGTTTACGCCATGGCGGCCTTTCATTTTGTAAGCGGAATTATCCGAAACGATGTGCGTTTGTTAACCTTGTCGGTTGTGGTGGTTTTTTTATATGGCGGAATGGTTTGGGGCATGTTCCCCATCAACCCCGATGTTTCGTGGGAAGGCCATTTGTGGGGCGCTGTTTCGGGAGTGGTGCTGGCATTTTATTACCGCAAGTACATTATCCGCCGCGACAAATTTGACTGGGAAGAAGAGGAGGAGGAAGAAGTTGGCAGTGATCAGTCGCAGTTGCCAGAACAGGAGGAGGAAGAAGTTGGCAGTGATCAATCGGAGTCGGAGGATTCAGCAGAGAAAAAGGGAAAAAACCAAAACCCGGGGAATGTAAGCCATACCGGAGAGTTTTAACCCGGAAAAATGCAGGTGTACGGTGTGTTCCTTCAGGGCAACCGGCTATTCCTTCATTGCGTTTCGTTTTGAAAACCTTTTGCAATACACTGAATTTTACATTTCAAAAACCCTGTTATTTAACCCTGTGTTTCTATTTTTCAGAAAAAAGAAAGAATCTCGCGGGGTTACCAAAAAAAGTTTAATTTTGCCGCCTGAAACATACCAAGTTCATTAGAATGATTAGCAGAAGGATTATCCGTACGAAGGTGTTGCAAGTTTTATACGCCTATTATTCGTCAGAAGAAAAGTCGCTGAACAACTCTGAAAAAGAGCTCTTTTTCTGTATCCAGAAATCGTACGATTTGTACCACTACCTGTTTGCACTGGTGCTCGACATTGCCGATTATGCTGAAGACCGGATTGAAATCAGGAGAAACAAACACCAGCCCACCCACGAAGACCTTCATCCCAATACCAAATTTATTACCAACCAGCTTATTCAGCAACTGCGCTCGAACCGCCAGCTGAACGCCTACCTGGAACAAAGAAAACTGAGCTGGCGCGATTACCCTGAACTGGTAAAGGAACTGTATCTTTTTATGATTGAATCGGACTTTTACAGGGAGTATATGGACGATAAAACCCGTTCGTTTCTTAACGACCGGAAGTTTATTGAAAAGCTTTTCAACAAAATTATACTGGTTGCCGAAGATTTGTACATTGTTTTGGAAGAACAAAGCATTTACTGGAACGACGATGTTGAATTTGTGATTTCGATGATGGTAAAAACCCTGAAAAAATTTAACGAACTCTCGGATTCCGACCAGCGGTTAATGCCCATGTTTAAAGACCAGGAAGACCGCGATTTTGCCAGGGACCTGATTCGAAAAGCGGTTATCAACCACGATGAGTTGCGGGAATTGATAAAAGAACATTCAAAAAACTGGGATGTGGAACGCATTGCATTTATGGATATCCTGGTGATGCAACTGGCCATTACCGAATTTTTGTATTTCCCGTCGATTCCAACCAAAGTTACACTGAACGAATATATCGAACTTTCAAAATACTACAGCACCGAAAAAAGCCGGAATTTTATCAACGGCATTCTGGATAAAACCCTGAAAGACCTCAAAAAATCGGGAAAAATAAACAAAGCCGGGCGTGGTTTAATTGGTGAGTCCTGATGAAAAATGTGCTGTTTATACTGTTTATTTTTCTTTTGTATTCATGCGGAATCAGAAGCGAAAATAAAAGCCCCGAAACCCGGACAAAAAATCAACCGGAAACAAACCGTATTACAGAATTTGAGTTTAGCAAAGAAATGCATAATTTTGGAACGCTTCAATCGGGAGAGATTGCGGTTGTTACATTTGAATTTAAAAATACGGGAAATACAGAATTGATTATCGGCAATATTGAAAGCGATTGTGGTTGTGTAAAAGCTGATTTTTCAAAGGAACCTGTTTCGCCCGGAAAGACAGGGGTTATTGAAGTGGAGTTTGATTCGTCGGGATTATGGGGCAAACAGTTCAAAACAATTGAAATTTATGCCAATTCAAAAGAATCAAAACAATTGGCTATTTTTGCCGAAGTAAAAAATGAACAAATAGAAATAACATATTAAAAACAAAAAGAGATGATGAATATTATTTTAATGATGCAACCTGAAGGTCAGGAAGCAAATCCGCTGATGAGTTTTCTTCCCCTTTTACTGATAATTGTTGTATTCTACTTTTTTATGATTCGCCCGCAGGTAAAACGCCAGAAAGAAACGCGCAAATTTCGCGAAAGCCTGGCCAAAGGCGACAAAGTAGTTACAACCGGTGGAATTTACGGTAAAATTGTGGAAGTAAAAGAAACTACAATTGTTTTGGAAGTTGCCAAAGATGTTCAGATTAAGGTAGACAAAAACGGGATTATAAAAGATATGAGCGACGCTCCGCAACAGCGTTAATCTTAAACTTTGCAACATAAAAAAAAGGGTGGCCGTTTTAAATGGCAACCCTTTTTTTTGAATCAGAAAATTGTACACGGAAGTTGAATTGCGTGAACGACTTTTTTATACTGAAATTTTCATACGTTAAACCTGAAATGCAGAATATCGCCATCCTGAACCACGTATTCTTTTCCTTCAACGGCAATTTTCCCGGCCTCGCGGCAGGCGTGTTCAGAGCCATATTTTATATAGTTGTCGTATTTAATTACTTCGGCGCGGATAAATCCTTTTTCAAAATCGGTGTGAATAATTCCTGCAGCCTGTGGTGCTTTTGTTCCTTTTTTGAATGTCCATGCGCGGCTTTCGTCGGGGCCGGTTGTAAAATAGGTTTGTAACTGAAGCAAACGGTAAGCAGCGTGAATAAGTTTGTTTACCCCCGGCTCGTCCAGACCAAGTTCTTCCAGAAACATCTGTTTTTCTTCGTATTCTTCCAGTTCGGCAATATCGGCTTCCGTGGCTGCGGCAATCACCAAAAGTTCGGCATTTTCATCTTTTACCGCTTCTTTTACTGCTTCAACAAATTTGTTTCCTGTTTTTGCCGAGGCTTCGTCAACATTGCAAACATACATCACCGGTTTGTTGGTCAGCAGAAAAAACTCTCTGGCAATTTTGGCTTCTTCGTCGTAAAGTTGCAGCGTTCTTGCCGATTTCCCCTCTTCCAGCACCTTTTTATAGCGAACGGCCAGTTCAAACATTTTTTTTATTTTCGGGTCATTTCCGTGGCGGGCCTGTTTTTCCAGCCTTTCAATCCGGCCATCAATGGTTTCCAAGTCTTTCAGTTGCAGTTCGGCATCAATAACTTCCTTGTCGCGCACCGGGTTTATACTGCCATCCACATGGGTAATATTATCGTTTTCAAAGCAACGAAGTACATGAATAATTGCGTCTGTTTCGCGAATATTTCCAAGAAACTGGTTTCCCAAACCTTCTCCTTTGCTGGCCCCCTTTACCAACCCGGCAATATCCACAATTTCAACCGTTGTTGGAATTACTTTCTTCGGGTTGTCAATTTCCGCCAGTTTAATCAACCGGTCGTCAGGTACTGTAATCACTCCAATATTGGGCTCGATAGTACAAAACGGAAAATTTGCCGACTGCGCTTTTGCACTCGACAAACAATTAAAAAGCGTTGATTTCCCCACATTGGGCAATCCAACGATACCACATTTTAATGCCATTTCACAAAATTAAAAAATTGCGCTGCAAAGGTAATGGTTTATTCAAATCCGAATCTGTTTTTTAAAAACTTATCGTACATATTGAAGGTTTTTGTTAAAACATTTACACTCATAATTTGCATATCTGCTAAAAAACCGTTTCATTTTGTACATTTGCCAAAACTCATTTTTATGATCCTAAGAAATATTTCTGTTGATTGTGTCATTTTTGGGTTTCTCAACGAAAAACTACATGTTCTTTTGTGGCAGGCAGAACCTGAACTTCTTGAAAATTTTCTGACAACAAAAGAAGAATACGAGGAGATAAAAATTCTTTTTGAAAAAAATCCGGCGCTGGGGAATTCGCAGGAATACTGGGGGCTTATCGGCACGCACCTTCCCAATGAAGAAGATTTGGACGGATATGCAAAAAAAATACTTCAGATTACTACCGGGCTCGATGACATATACTTAAAACAAGTACGAACTTTTGGGGCGACCAAACGTGTTCCGCACTACCGGGTTTTAACGGTGGCCTATTATGCCCTTATCAATCCTGATTACCACGATTTAAAACTTTCTCCGCTGGCAAAAGCTGTAAAATGGTTCGAAATTAACCATTTGCCGGAAGTTATTTTTGATGCCCGCGAGGTGATTGACTATTCGCTGAAAAAATTACGCGACGAAGTGAAATATCATCCGGTTGGATTTCATCTGTTACCCGAAAAATTTACGCTCACCCAGTTGCAAACCCTCTACGAGGTTATTTTGGGTGAAGAGCTGGATACCCGGAATTTCAGAAAAAAAATAATAAACATGGGTTTACTGGTTGACACCAACGAAAAACAAACCAATGTGGCTCACCGTGCAGCCAAACTTTATTCTTTTGATGTAAAAATTTATAATCAACTAAAAGAAGAAGGATTAAATTTCAGGATTTAAAGCGCATTTAAACCTTCACCTGTATTTATTGTCTTTTATAAAAATGCATTTTATGGATTTTGACGACCGTGGAATTATTGCCGACTTAAAGCAGGAAAACAAAAGAGACCTTGCTTTTCATACGTTGGTAAATAAATACCAGGAGCGGTTATACTGGCACATCCGTAAAATTGTAATGAACCATGAGGATGCTGATGATGTTCTTCAGAATACGTTTATAAAAGTTTGGCGAAGTATTGATAAATTCAGAGAGGAATCAAGTTTGTACACCTGGTTGTACCGAATTGCAACCAACGAGTCGATTTCATTTTTGAATGCAAATAAAAGACGCAGTTTTATGCCCTTGAATGATGTAAATGAATATCTGGTAAAAAACCTGGAGTCGGATCCTTATTTTGAAGGAGATAAAATTCAGTTCAAACTGCAGGAAGCCATACTTCGGTTGCCCGAAAAGCAACGGTTGGTATTTAACATGAAATATTTTGACGAAATGAAATATGAAGATATGTCGAAAGTACTTGACACATCGGTTGGAGCGCTGAAAGCTTCCTATTTTCATGCAACAAAAAAGATAGAAGAGTATTTGAAAAGTTCAGATTAAATGGTTGAAATTAAACCTTTTTTAAAGGATATAGTCAAACAACAAAAATGGATCAATGGATAATTTGAGAGAAAATACACCCGAGTTGTCAAAAATAAAAAAAGAGAATCCTTTTCGGGTTCCTGAAAATTATTTTGACGATTTCTCTGCACGATTGCAAATGAAAATTGAAGCAGAGAAAAAGGTTGTTCCTGCTCCTAAAAACCGTATTATTCAAATGCTGAAACCGGCTATTGGTTTGGCTGCCAGTTTTGTCCTTATTTTTATGCTGGTTTACTGGCCGCTCAAAACATTTTCACCAAAGCAGGTTGCAGAAAACAATGACAGTATTGTAATTGAAGAGTACGATAACGAAAATGAATATCTGAACCTGCTGGAAAGCATCGACGAAAATTCGTTTTATGCTTTACTTGATGAACCCGTTAAATCCGTTGAGTTTAGCGATGAAGAATTGATGAGTTACATTAATACAAATATTTCGGAATACGAAATTTATTTAGGAACCGATTTTTAGTAGATCATGAAACATATTATTTGTATCGTTACTGCCGCGTTACTCATTTTGAGTACAGGCCCGCTGCAGGCACAGGATAAAAAAGAAGGTGAAAGCAGGTGGGAAAAATTTCGCGCCGAAAAAGTTTCTTTTTTAACTGAAAAACTTGAACTGACACCCACGGAAGCGCAAAAATTCTGGCCCGTTTACAACGAGTTGGAAAAAAGCAGGTGGGAAGCACAAAAAACCAGAAGAGAACTGGAGGTAAGAATACACGAAGTGGAAGATAAAAATCTTTCGAAAAAAGAGATTATTCAGCTTACCCGTGATTATTCCAGCAGCATGGAAAAAGAGGGGCAATTGTACGTTAAATACAACGATGAATTTCTGAAGATTCTACCACCGGAAAAGGTTTTGAAATTATACCGTTCGGAAAATGAATTCAGAATGCATATGATTCGAAAGTTCAGAGACAGAGACAATAATAAATGAAAAGTAGAGAAAAGACAGGCGTTTAACCTGTCTTTTCTTTTTATGTATAAACTATAAGCCTTTAAACCAGTCCTGAAAATATTGCCCCACAAAAGGCGTCTCTTTTCGTTCTCCCTGTATAGCGCCAATTAAACTCAAAAGCCAAAAAACAATCACCACGATTGAAACAATCCAACGAATATAAGGGATAAACGACAAAACCAGGCCCAACAGGTAAATTCCCAATAACTGACGAATGTAATAGCTTGCAAATTCATCTTTTTCGCTGCTGTTTAAAACCAGCGCTACTATCCAACCGATAATGGTAATGTGCGCAACAATTGCCTTTGTTTTTCCATCCATTTTGTTCAGATTTTTAGTGATTAAATTTTAGTATAAATTTACGGAATATGTATAGTAACAAACCCCATTTCCGGTCATCAATCTCCCAATTGTTCAATTTTAAATCGTTCAATTT
>JAFGDX010000533.1 GCA_016931875.1 Prolixibacteraceae bacterium | reverse complement strand
TGGTTGCCTGAAATCTGCAGGCCAAACACATTAAATTTCTCCCTGTCAACCAGCAGATACGAGCCCGCACCGGCTACCGACTCTGCCAAAGCAAGCGAAGCACCTCCGTGCAAAAAACCGTTGGGCTGGCTGGTATTTCTGCTCACTGGCATGGTTGCATAAATGTTGTTGGATGTTACACTGGTAAATGTAATTCCAAGCAATCCAATCATCGATTGTGCGCAAAATTCGTTAAGTGCTTTAATTTCTTCCATTATAAACAACTATTCCCCATCCTGTTATTACACAATGATAACAAACTCTGTAGCCTTAAAAAATGATTTTAACCGAACAAAAATAAAAAAACAATTGGTAGTGATAAATTTACGGGGATTTTTTCGTCAGAAGATAATCGTAAATGAGGTATTTTGAGGCTGTGATTCCATCTTGATAGTTCCTCCGTGAAGCTGCATAATTTGGCGTGAAAGGCTCAGCCCGATCCCGGAACCCGATTCTTTTGTTGTAAAAAACGGGATAAAAATTTTATCGGCCAGGTCCTCCGGAATCCCCGGGCCGTTGTCGGTAACGGTAATTTGTGCACGTCCGTTTTCGTTGATTCGCGCCTGAACAGATATTTTCGCGTCTTCGGAATCTTTTAAAGCTTCAATTGCATTTTTTATCAGATTAATGAGCACCTGCGAAATTTGCTTTTTGTCGGCCGATATTTCCAAATCATCGGGTTGAACATTGCTGGCAATTTTAATATTCCCGTCAATGGGTTCAAAATGAATGAGTGTGATGGTATTGTCGATAAATTCGCGTACCCGGATTGTTTTTTTCTCGGGGCGCGGAATCCGAGTCAGTTTCCGGTAGGTTTCCACAAAACCAATTAAACCGGTGCCTCGCTCGTTTATCACCTCAAGGCCTTTGATGGTGTTTTGAATAATTTTCTCGTTCGGCGGTTTACCGTCAAGGTTTTTGAAATACCCTAAAATGGTTTGCGAAAGTGACGTAATCGGGGCCACGGTATTCATAATTTCGTGAGTCAGCACCCGAATCAGTTTTATCCACGATTCCAGTTCTTTTATTTCCAGTTCATTTTTAATGTCCTGAATGGTCACCAGTTGAAAATTCTCCTGAGTGGTTTTAAAAAGCGTTGATTTTAACGACAGCTGAATTGCCCCGTTTTTTGTGTTAAAATTTATTAGTTTCCGGTCGCCGGGTTGCAGTTCTTTTAAGGCGCTAAACAATTTCCTGTCGATTCTTACAATTTGGTTAATGTGTGTCAGATGTTCGTGCCCCAGCAGATTTTTTGCTGCCGAGTTGGCCAGAAAAATCATCCCCTTTTCGTTGTAGGTAATAATTCCGATGGAAACATGTTCGAGAATGGCTTTAAAATACTGTTCCTGTTCGCGCAGTTCAAACTTGATGTTTTTTATCAGTTCGTTTACCTTATTCAAACTGTCATTTAAATCATCAAGCGCCTTGTTTCCTGTGTTCACCGGGAAATTCAGAGTTGAATCGTCGTTTCTGACAGCATCAAAGAAATAGGCGATTTTCCGGTTGGTACGGTTCAAAAATTGAATCAGTTCGGCAATTTCAAAAATAAAAATCAAAGCCACAAAAGCCGCCAGAATATATATCTGTTCAGCAAAAGTCAGCCAACCCAGCACTAAAGCAGTGGCTGCCAGCAACAGGGTACGGAAAACTATTTTTTTATACAAATGCTGGCTTACCATTTTTACAGATTGTATTTTTTCATTTTATTGTACAGGGTTTGTCTTGTTATTCCTAATTGTTCTGCCGCTGCCGACAAATTTGAGCTGCTTTTTTGTAACACACGGGCAATCATTTTTCGTTCCATATCTTCAATAGTTCCTTCAAAAATATCGCCGGTACCGTGCATTACGGGTTTAAAAAAGAAATCGTCGGGTGATAACTCATTTTTATCGGAGAGGATAACTGCTTTTTCAATGGTGTGCTGCAATTCGCGTATATTCCCGGGCCACTGGTAAGTCATTAATTTTGAAAGCCCTGATTCCGAAATTTGCTGGCAGCTTTTGCGGTATTTGTTACAGTAAATTTGCAGGAAGTACTCTGCAATGGCTTTAATGTCTTCTTTTCTTTCGCGCAAGGGTGGTATTTCAATATGAATGGTATTTATCCGGTACAGCAGGTCTTCCCTGAAAGTGCCGTCGGCCACCATCTCTTCCAGGTTTTGATTGGTGGCACATACCAGCCGGATATCCACCGGAACGGGTTTGTTGCTTCCAATTGGCGTTACCGTGCGGTTTTGCAATGCGGCCAAAAGTTTTGGCTGAAGGTGTACCGGCAGGTTTCCGATTTCATCGAGAAAAAGGGTTCCACCGCTGGCATTTTCAATTTTCCCGGTGCGGTCTTCGCGGGCATCGGTAAATGAGCCTTTTTTATGGCCAAAAAGCTCACTTTCAAAAAGGGTTTCGCTAATGGCGCCCATATCCACATTCACCATAATTTCATCAGCACGTTTTGAATGGCGGTGCAGTTCGCGTGCAACCAACTCCTTGCCGGTCCCGTTATCGCCTGTAATCAGCACATTGGCATCGGTTCGGGCTACCCTACGCACCAGGTTTAAAATTTTCAGCATTTGCGGCGACTGTGCAATTATAAAATGTTTTTCCTTGTTTATCTCGCTTTTTAACGCGCTTTCGCGCCGCTTGAGTAGTTTTATTTCTTTTTTTGATTGCTGAAGTTTATACACATTCTGAAGGGTTGTCCGAAGTTTGTCGTTGTCCCAGGGTTTCAGAATAAAATCGGAAGCCCCCTTTTTCAGCGCTTTTACAGCCAGTTCCACATCGCCGTAAGCGGTAAACAGCACCACTTCCATGTCGGGTCTTAACTCCTGGATTCTGGAAAGCCAGTACAATCCTTCGTTTCCGGTGTTTACCCCGGCTGAAAAATTCATATCGAGTAAAACCAGATCATACCCGCCATTCTCTATCAACGACGGAAGCTGGTTGGGGCCGGTAATCGCTTTTACTTCTTCAAAATCATCCTGCAACAAAAGTTCAAGTGCACTTAAAATGCTTTTGTTGTCGTCAACAATGAGTAGTCTTCCTTTTGACATGATTTCAAATATTATTTTTTGGGTTTCTTGTGAAACTTTGCAGCAGGGCATTGCACCACAAAACAACACAGAGTGACACAGAAAAAAGTTATATCAAAATTACAATTGCCAAAACCCATTTCAAACTTAGTGTAAAATTATTTGACACTTTTTGTAAATTTTTTTTACACCTCCGGCTCATGCTCCCTACGAAATTCGGCTTAAAATACTGATAATAAGTAATATAAAATTCATGGCATTTTTTTGGCATTTGTTAAAACCATTGAAACCATTTTATGATATGAGGAAATTCTTAGTAATACTGTCAGTTTTATTTTTTCAAACGATAAACTATTCGGGTGCCCAGGAAAAATGGACACTGGAGCAGTGCATCGCGTATGCTATTTCGAACAACCTGGATTTGAAAATCACCAGCCTTCAAAACGAAATCAACAAAGAAAACCTGAACCAGTCGAAACGGAACCTTTTGCCGTATGTATCATTAAGTTCCGGTGCGAGCAATTCTTATGGCCGCTCTTTAGATTATACCACGTATGAATATGTAAACACCACCCAGTTTTACAGCAATTTCAATTTATCTGCAGGAATTGATATTTTCAGAGGTTTCGCCAAACAGAACACTATCTCTTTCCAGAAAATGACTCACCTGGCCGGAATTGAAGACGAGAAACAACAGGAATATAACATTGCTTTCACCGTTATGGAAGCTTATTACAATGCGCTTTATTATAACGGCCTGATTGAAATTGTTAAGGAACAAAAACAGTTATCGGATCTCAACCTGGAACAAACACGTAAACAGGCCGACCTGGGATTAAAAGCAAAATCAGATTTACTCGAAATGGAATCAAGGCTTGCGAAAGAAGAACTGACCCTGATTCAAACGCAAAATTATTACAGAACCGAATTTTTGAATTTAAAGCAGGCGATGAATATTGTAAATACTGCCGATTTTGAGATCGATCTTTCAACGCCTGAAATTGGAGTTTCACCCACAGAAGAAACGACACCTTCCGAAATTTATTCAACAGCAATGAATTTTTATCCAGCCATTAAAGCTGGTGAAATCAGAAAAGATGCTGCCGGAAAAAATGTTTCCATTGCCAAAGGCAGTTTGTGGCCCAGGCTGTCAATGTCGGGCAGCTATGGCTCAAATTACGGTTCTTTAAAAGGAAATGAAAATACGCTGTCCTTTCGTGAACAGGTTAAAAATAATGCCAATCAATATATCAGTGTTTCGTTGAATATCCCGGTTTTTAATCAGTTAAATACCCGTTCTGATGTAAAAAAAGCCAAACTGAATTATTTGCAGGCCAAAACCGAACTGGAACAAAAATCGCAGGAGTTGTTGAACGAAATCAGCCAGAATTATCAGGAGCTCGAATCGTATCTTGCGGAATATGAACAACTGGTGAAACAGGTTGATTATGCACAGGTGGCTTACGAAGCTGCTGAAAAAAAACTCGCGCAGGGGTTAATCAGCATCATTGAGTTGTACGACTCAAAAAACATTCTGGCCCAGGCAAAAAGTGATTTGTTGCGTACAAAACTTCAGTACATCATTAAAAAGAAAACAATTGATTATTATCTGGGAAAACCGGTTTTTGAAATTTCAGGTATAAACGAATAGTAGTAAAACAGCGAAAAATAGTTAACATGGGAATGGACAGAAAAATAGAGAAGAAAAAAGGCATCAGGCCAAAACATATTATTTATGCAGCGGCAGCGGTTGTTTTTATATTTCTGCTTGTGAAAATAATAAAAGATTCAAACATAACCTCTTTAAAGGTTGACAGGGAAAAAATAACCGTTGAAGAAGTTCAGCAGGGAAATTTTGATGATTTTATCCGTACCAACGGAACGGTTGAACCCATCGCAACCATTTACCTCGATGCGGAAGAGGGCGGAAGAGTGGAGGATATTTTAATTGAAGAAGGAGCCAGGGTTGAAAAAGGGGATGTGATTTTGGTTCTTGAAAACCGGACCGTTTACATGGACATAATGAACAGTGAATCGAACCTGGCACAAAAACAAAATTATTTGCGGCAAACGCGGATTAGTTTTGAAAACGCACTGATTGAATCCAAACGCCTGTTGCTCAATTCCGAATTTGACATCATCAAAAAGAAAAGAAATTATGAGCAGCAAAAAGCTTTATATGAAGATGAACTAATATCGAGGGAAGTGTATCTTCAGGCAAAAGAAGACTACGAATATTCGGCTCAGTTACAGGAAATTAATAAACAAAAAATGCAGAACGATTCTTTGATTCGGATTACAGAAATGAACCAATTGGAAAAGGAACTTGAAAAAATGGATCAAACATTGGTACTGGTGCGCGAACGACTGGACAACCTGAATGTGAAAGCACCTGTTGACGGGCAACTCGGGATGCTTGATGCTGAAATTGGCCAAAGCATTGCACGCGGACAAAGAATCGGGCAAATTAATGTGCTAACTGATTATAAAATTGAAGCACTGATTGATGAACATTATATCGACAGGGTGCGGCAAGGGCTTTCTGCAACATTCGAACGGCAAAACAGTCTTTTTAACCTGACGGTGAAAAAGGTGTATCCGGAGGTTCGAAACTCACAATTTCAAATCGATCTCGTTTTTACTGACGAACGACCGGACAATATCCGGACCGGACAAACCTATTACATCAATCTGCAGCTGGGGCAGCCGGAACAGTCGCTTCTGGTAAGTTTGGGAGGCTTTTTTAACAGCACCGGCGGGCAGTGGATTTATGTGGTGGATCCTTCGGGCGATTTTGCAACCAAACGAAATATCAGAATCGGAAGAAAAAACCCAAGATATTATGAAGTGCTGGAAGGACTGGAACCCGGTGAAAAAGTAATAACTTCAGGATACGATTTGTTTGGTGATAATGATAAACTGATCCTTCGCTGAAGGCAGATGGCTGAGAGCAGAGAGCGTAGGGCATAGCACATTGAGTATTTGTAATAGTTTGTAAAAAAATGAATAATAAAACATAGTGGCAGGTTTCAAGGATGTACAGAACAATTGGTTATTTATGTTCCATGCCCTTGGCTCCCTGCCCTTAGCAAATTTTAAAATATGATACGAACAGAAAAACTCACAAAAATCTTCCGGACAGAGGAAGTGGAAACTTTCGCCCTGAATGAAGTATCGATTGAAGTAAAATCCGGCGAATTTGTAGCCATCATGGGGCCTTCGGGCTGCGGAAAATCAACCTTGCTCAATATTATCGGGTTGCTCGATAATCCAAGCAAAGGCAAATATTTTTTCGACGGAACCGAAGTTGGAAGCTACAAGGAACGCCAGCGCACACAAATGCGCAAGGGAAACATCGGGTTTGTATTCCAGAGTTTTAACCTCATCGATGAACTTACGGTGTATGAAAATGTGGAACTGCC
>JAFGDX010000085.1 GCA_016931875.1 Prolixibacteraceae bacterium | reverse complement strand
GGAAGGGACACCACTGGTTGAAGCTGTTATCGGATTTTCACTGATTTCACTTTCGGTTGCCATGATAATTATTTGTATTGCAACACTCACAGGTTTGCGAAAATACATGGCAACAAAAAAGTGATACATACATTCTTAAGATGAAATCAAATAGCTTACCCATTCAACATTTCACAACAAAGTATGTATTCACATATCTGCTAAAAATTAAGATATAACGGTAGTAAGATTACCCTGACATGGTTTTCAAAAGAGGTTTTTGTTCCCGTTTTTTCTTCTTGAAAAGAAACAAAAAAAGCCCGGCAAAACCGGGCCATTTCCTAAACACAATAAATCCGTATGAAGCTAATAATATTCGAAGCGGTTGCAATACCATTCTGCCCCCGGAAAAGTGGGGTGATACAAAACGTATTCCACCAGTTTTCCGTTTTTATAGGTTTTCCGGGCAGAGGGCCTTCGTTCGCCACGGCTGTACACATCTTCCGAAAACATGGTAATAACCAGCGTGTTGCGTATAATTTCGTATTCGTACCAGGCAGTTGATTTTACTTCGCCGTTTACCACCCCTTCGGTTTTGTTGAGCCGCCCTTTTTTATCAAAAGAATGGACGGTAAACTTGTCGTCGCTGGCCAGATCGGTGATTTTAACGAGTTTCCCTTTGCTGTTGTATTCGTATTTGCTGCCCCAGGTACCCAAATGGTTGTAATGTTTTTCTTCTGTCAGGAGATTTCCTGCATAGCTGTAAATAACCGAATCGCGGCGTTCGCCCTCGTCGTTGTAAATCACCTCGGTTTTGGTGTTTGCATCGGGGTAAGTATAGGAATATATTTTGGAAACCGCCAGCGGGCTTGTGGTGGTGCCGGTGCGGAAATAATGAATCATTTGCGAAAGCCGGCCGTTTTTGTAAATAAATTCATCCTTTTGCAGAATGTAAGGTTGGGCTCCCAGGTAATCGTGATACACTTTTTCTGTCAGACGGTTGTCTTCATAAATAAATTCGATATCGGAATTTACAGTTTCATCATCCGAGCCCGAAAAGTTGAGTTGTTTTTTTAATCTGCCCGATTCTTCCGTCCCAAACAGAAAATCGATTTGCGACACATCGGGGCTGTCGCTCTCTTCAAAAAGCGAACATCCGGCCAACCCCATGGCCATCCACAGTACAATTGTTGCGTGTAATCCTGTTCTCATTGGCTTGCAATACTTATGGTTTCTGCTGAACTGATACAAACATGAGAGTAGCCCGGGCCAAGTGTTGTGCAGGCCAGAAAATCGTCTGCAGTGCATTTACCAAGGGTTATATGCAGAAAAAGCCCCTGTTTTTTGTACTCTTCAGGCAAATTAACAGCATAAAACACGGGGAAATAAGCATTTGTATTTTCAAGATATCTGTTTATTTTTTGCTCATCTTCTTCCCTGAATTGAATCAAATAGGTATCTCCGCAATCCATTCCAACGCCCAAAACTTCAACAGTAAAAACCTCCTTTTCCCACTCTGTTTTTTTACAGGCGTGAATGAGAAAGACAAACAAAATCAAGCCAGCCGGAAGCAAATATTTTTTCATTTTCAACATTCAACACTCTTTTAAAAAGAAGAAAGCCCGGCTGTTCACCGGGCTTTGCCTTAGGTTAGATACGAAGACATTACTCTTCGTTAGCAACTGGAATAACACTAACCTGGGAAATGTTTTGGATATCGGAATAATCGTACTGATAGAACCCGTCGTCGCCTATCATAAACAGATATCCGTTTACAGGTATAACATCGTATGTATTGATATTTGGGAAAGCAGCAATCTGATGGTCGTCGATGTGGAACTTGTCGGTTACATCGTACACTTTCAACCCTTCCTCGCCGTCGCACACAAACAAAACCTCATCGTCGATACCCAGCCCGTAGGGGCCGCTCAGTGGGTACGACTGCAGCAGCGCTGTTGCTTTGTAGTCATCCGAAAGCTGAAGCACATCCAGCCGGTTGACATCACTGCCGCATGCATTTCCGCCACGCAGGGTAACATAGGCATAACCATCGGCTACCACCACCGGGTCGCAACTGGTTACGTGCCAGAACTGACCTATATAAGCCGGTACGGTTGGTACATCCAGGCTGTAAATGCGCATCCCCGTTTGTGTTCCGAAAAACATGTGCCCGTCGGTAATAAACATGGTTTCCACACTCCCGCCCACGCCCTGTTTTCCTATACTTCCCGGGCTTTCCGGGTTTTTTACATCAAACATGTAAAGCGTGGAATTGTCAACCGCATACAAATAATCGCTGTAAAGGCCAAAACGTGCCATCGACCCGCCAATGCCAAAGGTACCGCCGTTGCCTGCGGCAGGGGCGGCGCCGTTAAAACGGGCCGCATCTTCCAGGGCATACCCAACATTGTAGTACACCGGGTAATAGCGGTACTCCATTTCCTGGCGTACTTTTTTAATCTCCCATTCAACAACCACGCCTTTTTCCTCATCCAACTCCGCCACTCGGTAATCTACGTTATAGGGTGGCGTGGAGTAAGGGAACACATCTTTCACCCGTTTTACCTCTTCGGGATTATTTACATCGGAAATATCAATGGCAACTAAATCGACGTAACTGTCGGCATACAAAATATTGTCTTTGATGGCAATATCAACGTTTCCGGGCACCTCTACAAACCCGATGTTCTGAGGGTTGGCGGGGTCCTGGTTATCAAACACATGAATGCCTTTGAGTTCTTCATTGATAAAAATATAGCCGTCTTTAAAATAGATTTTCCCGGGGTTTACCAACTCGCGCGACTCAGTCATTTTTACCGAGGCCCGCAACTCTTCCCAGCTCATATAAACCGGGTAGTTGGCGGTAAAAACCTCGGTGTACTCGTCCATACAGGAATTAAGTCCTGCAAATAAAATAAACAGTGTGAATATATTTCTGGTTGTTTTCATGTTCAAAATGTTTTAGTTGAAAAGAATTCCGATTTTTACTGAAAGCCGGTTGTAATCGATATCAAGCCCGTAGCCTTTTTCCTCTTCGGCCTTGTAATGCAGCCGGTGAAACTGGTACCCCACAGAGAATGACATGCCAAAGTTCCACGAAAACATATAGGTGTACCCCACTCCGGGATTCACCGTTACACCACCTTTTGCATTGAGTTTCCCCTGTGTGTAACCCGGGCCGGGCCAAATGCTGCTCCACATGGGGTAAATGTCGTAATACATGGCGCCTCCGTCTTCCAGCGGAACCTCATAACCTCCTCTCAGAAAAATAAAGGGTGAAGCAAAATTCTCCCTGAATCGGTATTCCAGGTTCAGAAAAACCGGGAGATATGATTCTTTGTAGAACTCGGCACCCAAACCTGCTCCCGCCGAAAACCGGGAAGTAAGCCTGTAGTTGGCCGATGCGGATACAACCAGCGGCGCCGACTGGTTGTTTTGCGAATTCCCGATGAGCAAACCTGCTTCCATGCGGTAAAACCACGGAGAGCCGGCATCCGGAACCTGTAATCGATGCAAATTGTCCAAACGGTTCCCGGTGATCGTGTCCACCTCCGCAGCATCAAATGTCCATAAATTACCAGCCGAAACAATGTGAATTTTACCATCGGAGTACTGGTATTTTCCTTTCAGTACCGTGCCGTTTTTTAAACGGACATAGCCCTTTTCCAACTGTGAAAACACAGGAAATGCAAACAGAATTGCAAATAAAAACAGACACAATTTTTTCATAAGTTTTTTGTTTAAACCGATTTCATGATTTTACCGCCCGAATATTATAGTTGTTGGTGACAAAACACATTCATCCGTTATTTCTGTATACAGATGGAATTGGAGGTAGAAAAGGTTGCGTGGATATATAAAAAAAATAAAAACGTTTCCTGTTCAGGCATCCGGGCTGCCTGAACCAAATGCCCGGGAGTGTAAAAAGGAGCCCGGTTTTTTCGGAACAACCTCCGCAGGGTTCTTTTTTGCCCGGGAAAACAACTGCAAAAATGAACACTGTTTCATTGCCACCCTGTAAAAAGTATCAGAAAGAGCACCCCTTTTTTAAAAAAAAGATGGCTTAAAATTTTTAACAAATAAATAACAATACACAATCGGCTGTCTGCCAGATTTTTTCCCACACATTCAGTTATAAAAACACTCTTTTTCTGAAAAAAAGCCCCTTGCTGTAATCACAAAATAATTTCTCTCATTTTATTATTAAAGATTTTTTTCTTTATTTGCATCAAAAATCAACTACTGGATATCCACTGGGAAAGGAACAGCGAAAGTAAATAAATATAGCAGTTAAGAAAACGCATTCAATGTCAAAAAGCAAAAATAATATGTTAAAGTACATTCTAAAATAAAGAAATATTTCTCTAATATAACATAAAAAGGAAATTCTGAATAAATGGATTTCGATGTTCAGAAAAAAAAGATAACAGGATGATTTAATGACACAACCATGAAAGTATCGGAAAAAATTGAACAATTAAAAAAGAAACGGGCAGAAGTTCAGGCCATGGGCGGCGAAGTGCGCGTGGCCAAACAACATGAAAAAGGGAAGTTAACCGCACGGGAGCGCATCGGTTTATTGTTTGACAAAGGCACTTTTCGTGAAATTGACACATTTGTGAAACACCGTTCGGTGAACTTTGGCATGGATAAAGAAAACATTCCCTCCGACGGTGTGATTGTCGGCCACGGAAAAGTAAACGGACGCACGGTATTTGCCTTTTCGCAGGATTTTACTTCGCGGGGAGGGTCGTTGGGTGAAATGCACGCTGCAAAAATTTGTAAGATTATGGACCTTGCCGTAAAAGCCGGTGCTCCGGTTGTGGGGCTGAACGATTCGGGCGGCGCACGTGTGGAAGAGGGAGTGGATGCTCTGAAAGGCTACGGCGAAATTTTTATGCGAAACTCGAGGGCATCGGGTGTTATTCCGCAAATTTCAGCCATTATGGGACCCTGTGCCGGCGGAGCTGTATATTCACCTGCCATGACAGACTTTGTGTACATGGTAAAAAAGCAAAGCCACATGTTTATTACCAGTCCGTACGTGATTAAAACGGTTACCGGCGAGGAAACGACCTTTGAAGCACTGGGCGGGGCCATGGCACATAACACCAAAAGCGGCAATGCCCATTTCGCCTGCGAAAGCGATGAGGAAACCATCGAATCGATTATTGAATTACTGGGTTACCTTCCAAACAATAATCTGGAAGATGCGCCGCTGATTCCGATGGGTGACGATCCCGCACGAATGTGTGAGGAACTTGACACCATTATACCCGACGATGCCAAAACTCCTTACGACATGAAAAAAGTGATTGAATCGGTGCTCGATCAGCGGCATTTTTACGAAGTGCACGAGCACTATGCAGAAAACTGTATCGTTGGTTTTGGCCGTTTGAACAACCGTACAACAGGAATTATTGCCAACCAGCCATTAATTCAGGCCGGATGTCTCGACATTGATGCGTCGGATAAAATCAGCCGTTTTGTGCGCACCTGCGATGCATTTAACATTCCGCTCATCACGTTTGT
>JAFGDX010000008.1 GCA_016931875.1 Prolixibacteraceae bacterium | reverse complement strand
TTGAAAAGGTTGAATGATTCAAATTTATAGATGAGAAGCGGATCTTTTTGTTCATAGGTAGCGTTCTGAACCGATTGTTTTAAATCATCCATTTCGCGCAATTGTTCTTTCCAGGCTTCGTCGATGGTGTTAAGAACAATTTGTTTCTGGTACGATTTTACCAGTTCCTTTCCTTTGTTGAGGTAGGCTTTTTCAAGGTTGCAAATTATCTGGAAAACCCTTTTCCCGTCGGAAATTGGAACTACAATGTTCTGGTATTGCTGCGATTTGGTTTCATACACATTTTTAATAACCGGGTATGCCTGTTTTGAAATGGTTTCCACTTTCCGGTTATAATTTTCAATCATACATTCGTAAATCGCACTGGTTATTTCTGCCGGTGTCATTTTTTTGAAATCATCCTCAGAAACCGGAGATTCAAGTGAAAGCAGTCGCATCAGTTCAAGGTTAAAATCCTCAAACATATCGGAACCGTGATATTCATTCACCAGCTCTTCCACCGAGTCATACATCATGTTCAGAACATCCACTTCCAAACGTTCTCCAAACAGTGCATGGCGGCGTTTTTTATAAATAACCTCACGTTGTGAGTTCATCACATCATCGTATTCGAGCAAACGTTTACGGATTCCGAAGTTATTTTCCTCCACTTTTCGCTGTGCCCGTTCAATCGATTTTGAAATCATGGAGTGCTGAATCACCTCCCCTTCTTTTAATCCCAAACGGTCCATCACACCTGAAATACGATCGGAACCAAACAAACGCATCAAATCGTCTTCCAGTGAAACATAAAACTGCGAAGAACCCGGATCGCCCTGTCGTCCTGCGCGGCCTCGCAACTGTCTGTCGACCCTTCTTGAGTCATGTCTTTCCGTGCCGATAATGGCCAGACCACCGGCTTTTTTAACTTCCTCCGTAAGTTTAATATCAGTACCGCGACCGGCCATGTTTGTTGCAATGGTAACTGTTCCCGAATGTCCGGCTTCAGCAACAATCTCGGCTTCGCGTGCGTGTAGTTTCGCATTTAAAACGTTATGTTTTATTCCCCGTATTTTAAGCATCCGGCTTAATAGTTCCGAAATTTCAACCGATGTTGTACCCACAAGAGCCGGCCTTCCTGCCTTGTTTAATTCTACAATTTCGTCGATAACCGCATTGTATTTTTCGCGCTTGGTTTTGTAAACCAGGTCTTCACGATCATCTCTTACAATGGGGCGGTTGGTAGGAATTACAACCACTTCCAGCTTGTAAATATCCCAGAATTCGCCTGCTTCAGTTTCGGCGGTACCGGTCATACCGGCAAGTTTATGGTACATTCTGAAATAATTCTGAAGTGTAATGGTTGCAAATGTTTGGGTAGCTGCTTCAACTTTTACACGTTCCTTGGCTTCAATTGCCTGGTGTAATCCATCGGAATAACGGCGGCCTTCCATAATACGGCCGGTTTGTTCATCAACAATTTTTACTTTGTTGTCGATTACCACATATTCCACATCTTTTTCAAACATGGTGTATGCTTTTAGCAACTGGTTAATGGTGTGAACGCGCTCTGATTTTATGGAATAGTCCTGCAGCAGTTTATCTTTCTTTTCAAGCAATTCTTCGCGTGGCAGTCCCGAGTTTTCCAAATCGGCCATTCTGCTTCCCATATCGGGTAAAATAAAAAAGTCAGGATCATCAAACCCTGCAGAAATCAAATCGATACCCTTATCGGTAAGTTCTACTGAATTTTGTTTTTCTTCGATAATAAAAAAGAGGGGATCGGTAACAATGTGCATATTTTTATTGTTTTCCTGCATGTAGAAATTTTCTGTTTTCTGCATGACTCCTTTCATTCCCTCTTCACTTAAAAACTTAATTATCGATTTATTTTTAGGAAGTCCTTTGTGTGCGCGCAGCAATAACAGGCCGCCTTCTTTTTTCTCTTCATCGGTGGCATTTTCTTTGGTAAGTAATTTTTTTGCTTCAATAAAAATATGGCCTACCAAATCGCGCTGGGCTTTGAAAAGTTTTTCCACATAATCTTTCAGCTCTTCAAATTGCTGGTTTTCGCCTTTGGGAACCGGTCCTGAAATAATCAAGGGAGTACGCGCGTCGTCAACCAAAACCGAGTCAACCTCGTCGACGATGGCATAATGGTGTTTACGCTGTACCAGGTCTTCGGGATTGATTGACATGTTGTCTCTCAGATAGTCAAAGCCAAACTCATTGTTGGTTCCAAAGGTAATATCAGCATTGTAAGCTTTGCGGCGCTCTTCTGAGTTGGGTCGGTGTTTATCGATACAATCCACAGTGAGGCCGTGAAATTCATAAATGGGCCCCATCCACTCGGCATCACGTTTCGACAAATAATCGTTTACTGTAACAATATGAACCCCGCGGCGTGCCAGTGCATTTAAAAAGACCGGCAATGTTGCCACCAGTGTTTTTCCTTCCCCGGTGGCCATTTCTGCAATTTTTCCCTGGTGAAGAACAATACCGCCAATAAGCTGTACATCATAATGAACCATGTTCCAGGTAATTTCGCTGCCGCCAGCCATCCATTTGTTGTGCCAAATGGCTTTATCACCTTTAATATTTACACTGTCGCGGGTGGCTGCCAAATCCTTGTCAAAATCGTTGGCGGTAACTTCAACCTGCCCGTTGTCGTTGAAACGCCGTGCCGTATCTTTTACAACTGCAAAAGCTGTCGGAAGAATTTCATTTAAAACCTCCTCAATTTTTTCATCAATCTTTGCCTCCAGCTTGTCAATTTGTTCGTAAATTTTTTCACTTTCCTGTATATCAACCTCTTCAACCTGTTCTTTTAACGAAGCAATTTCATCTTCTTCCGGTTTTATCCTTTCGTTGATAATTTGTTTGAGCTTATCCGATTCTTTGCGTAATTCGTCGTTCGAAAGTTTCGAAATACGTTCGTATTCGGTTTTTATTTGTTCTACAATTGGCGAAATGTCTCTTATGTCTCTTTCTGATTTATTCCCCAATATTTTCCCCAATACTTTTGTTACAAAAGCCATGTTCTAAAACTGTTTAATCAATTAATATATGCCAGTGCAAATGTAGTTAAATGTACAGGCTTAAAAAACTATCATTTCAAAATAATAACAATTGTGCCAAAAACCTGAGGCGGTAAAAAACCGGTCATATTTTCCGTTTTTACCTAAGTTATGACAAAAGGAATAAATTCCTGCCCACAGTATTTTTGCCCGGCAGCTTTGAAAAATTATTACATTTGTTGGTTATTTTTTCAGAAAAATGAGTAACGTAAAAAATATAAAAAATACCTGCTTTGTTTGCCAATGTGAAGTTACGGCTGAAAATTCAACAATTAACAAGGATGTTTATCTCCCGGTTTGTAATTTTTGCAAAGGAACCGACAAAGAAAAAAAAGCTGTGGAAGAACAACTCGATAGCCTGGCTGACGGTTTTGTGTGCGGATGCATATAAACAAAAAAACCGCAGTTTCCTGCGGCTCTTTTCAAATGCTGTTTACTATTTGCTTAATTTAAAAGATGTGTGTAGTTGTCGTTCACCAGCATTGGCAGATAACTGGCAATTAATCCTAACGCTTTTTCATCATCCACACCATTGGGTGTAATAATTTGCTGACGCTTTAATTCGTCGGCGCTTAAAACAGCGTGGCTGATTTTTTTGGAAACATTTCTCCAGGAATTTCTTACTTCCTTGGCTCCAAAACCTTCGGCAGTGCTGGCATAACTTACATCAAAATATTTTGAATGCACTACATACTCTACTCCCTCAAGGGTTTTGCGTTTCACAACCGTTACAGGCAATTCGTTTGACGCATAACTGATTGTCCAAACCTGCTGGATCTTTTTGTTCATAAAAATGTCGTCAACCGCTGAGATTTCAAAATCGCGGAACTCTTTTCTCATTCCTGTTGCATGTGCTGACACAGAAACAACAACCAGGCAAATAACTAAAAAGGATACTAAACTTAACTTTTTCATGACTTTAAAATTTAATGAATTAATGTTTTCTGTTTTGTTTTCGTACCCATAAGACGAACAAATTTTAAAGTCGTTTCACTTAAAAAATATGCTAAACAACATATTTGGTTGTCGAAAAAATTTTGCTTTTTTCAATTTTTGAAATTATTTAGACTAAATCAAAATAATTAAAAGACAAAGGTGTGTTTTTCTGATAAATTGTAAATATTTTGCACTTTTAACTTACATTATAAAAACAAGTAAAATACCAAAAAGTATTTATATGCATCTTCAACAAGTTATAAAAAAACGTTTTTCAGTAAGAAATTTCAAAAATTCACCGGTTGAGCCGGAAAAACTAAAGCTGATTTTGGAGGCGGGGCGCCTGGCCCCATCTGCAGTAAATTTTCAGCCGTGTGATTTTATTGTTGTTCAGCAACCTGAAAATCTGAAAAAAATACAAGAGGTATATCCGCGGGAATGGATTTCAACTGCTCCGGTGGTTATTATTGCCTGTTCCAACCATGAAAAATCGTGGAAAAGAAAATCGGACGGAAAAGATTTTGCGGATGTTGATATATCGATAGCTGTTGACCACATGATTTTACAGGCTGCTGAAATTGGGCTGGGAAGCTGCTGGGTGTGTAATTTTGATGTAAAAAAGTGTTCAGAACTGTTTCACATGCCCGGCGAAATTGAACCCGTGGTTTTGATTCCGCTGGGGTATTCCGCTGTTTCTGCTCCTGAAAAAAAGCGTAAACCGCTGGAAGAAATTACACACTGGGAAACATTCTGATTTTGGAATAGTACTTTTTCAGGTATTTTTCAAGGCGGTTGCATCCTTCTTCGATATTTTCGATTGAATTGGCATACGAAAACCGCAGAAACCCTTCGCCGTTTTCCCCAAAATCAATGCCTGGTGTTACACCAACATGTGCATTTTCAAGAATATGAAAGGCCAGTTTGTAACTGTCGGCCGACAAATGTTTGGCATTTACAAACACATAAAATGCCCCGGTTGGCGGCACCAGAATGTTAAACCCCATTTTCTGAAGTCGTGAAACAAGGTATTTTCTGCGTTTATTGTAGGTTTTTCTCATTTGTTCAACCTCGTTACCGGCGTTTCGGAGGGCTGCAATTCCGGCTCTCTGTGCGGTTGAACTGGCACAAATAAAAAGGTTTTGCTGAAGTTTCTGCATGGGCCGGACATATTCCGGCGGCGCAATAACATATCCGAGTCGCAGCCCGGTCATGGCGTATAATTTTGAAAACCCGTTTAATACAAAGGCATCTTTTGAAAATTCGAGAACAGAGTGCGCCCGGTTTTCATAAACCAGTCCGTGATAAATTTCATCGGAAATAACCGGAACATCAAATTTAAGCAGTTCCTGCATTACCTCGGGCGACAGTAAATTTCCGGTTGGATTCATTGGGCTGTTAATCAGTATTGCCCGGGTTCGTTTCGTAATACGTTTGCAAATTTCTTCCGCCCGGTACTGAAACCCATCTTCTTCATAAACAGGCACCTTCACCGCCCTGGCGCCAATAAAACGGATAAAATTCTGATAACAAGCGTAGCCGGGGTCAGAAAGGATTACTTCATCATCGGGTTCACATAAAACACCAAGTGTAAGTAAAATGGCAGGCGAACTCCCCGAGGTTACAATCATTTGTTCGGGCGAAACCGTAACCCCGTATTCACGTTTGTATTTTTTAGCAATTTCATCCCGTAATTCAGGATCGCCCAAACTGTGCGTGTAGTGTGTTCTTCCCTCATTAAATGCTTTATTTACAGCTTCCGATACACATTGAGGCACATTAAAATCGGGTTCGCCCACCTCAAGGTGAATTATATTTATTCCCTGTTTTTCCATTTCGGCAGCTTTTTCAAGCACCTCCATCACAATAAATGGTTTTATCTCTTTTGCCTTTTGTGTTATTTTAGCCACAACCCTGGTTTTTTATGCTAAATTAGGCAGAAATTGACGCCTCCGCAAAATCTTTTCTCATATTTCGATGAATTTACCCGGTGTAATAACGGGCTGTCCGAAAAGCCTGGCTCTGATATCCGCCTCCAAACAAATAATAGTGGTTTAAAACATGGTAAAGCTGGTACAACTGATTTCTGTCGCGCCAGTCGTGTGGCAGCGGATGTACCGAATTATATGCATCGTAAAACCGCTGGCCAAAACCGCCAAACATGGTCATTATGGCAAACTCCATTTCACGGTCGGCATAATATGATGCTGGGTCAATTAAAGCCGGCCCTTTTTCAGTAATCATATAGTTTCCCGACCATAAATCGCCGTGAATTAAAACAGGAGTGGATTCTTTGGGAACCAAATCGGGAATTCTGTCAAGAAGTTTTTCATATACCCGCATTTCCGAACCGGGCAGTGGTCTTTCTTTTTGAATCAGGTTGAGTAAAAACCGCAAACGGTTGTCGCGGAAAAATACAGGCCAGCTTGTATTCCACCGGTTATTTTGGCGGGTAGCCCCGCAATAATTGTCATTATAAAAGCCATGTTCAGTGTTGGAATATTTATGAATGACGGCCAGCCCTTTCCCAAGTTTTTCATCATCTTCCGGCCGGGAATAACGCGTTGGCAAATATTCCTGCACCAAAAATCCCGGCGTATTGTCAACCATTTTTGAAGCAAACACTTTTGGAACAGTCAGTTCCCCTTTTGCAGCTTTTTTTAATTCTTCCAAACTTTCGGCCTCGCGCAGAAATATATCAGCCTCACAACTGGCATTCCACTTTAAAAAAAAATCGCCGACATTGGTTTTTATTTTCGAGGCATGATTAATACACCCGCCCCCCAATGCACCGGCCGAATAAATTGTAACTTCTTCTCCCAATTCTTTGGTCAATGCTTTTTCAACTTCTTTTTCAACCTGTGATGCTTTGTTTTGAAAAAAACTCATAAAATGTATTTTTCGAATTCGTTTAAAAGATAAAAAGAAAAGCTGGCAAAACCGGAATTCTGTATCCATTATTCATTAAAATTCTGATCTATCGGAAACAGAACTTCGGGGAGGTAAAAATATTTTTTTGTAGGATTGTGTCTACCCCCTTTCAATTTGCATTGAGTTGTGAAAAAATGGC
The DNA here is from genome assembly GCA_016931875.1 of Prolixibacteraceae bacterium. Classification (GTDB taxonomy): domain Bacteria; phylum Bacteroidota; class Bacteroidia; order Bacteroidales; family Prolixibacteraceae; genus Draconibacterium. The sequence continues at coordinate 2,231 of JAFGDX010000008.1, read as the reverse complement.
TTAATTTTGAATTTCAATTTTAAAACCAATGAAATTATACGATTTAACACATCTGCTAAATAATGAAAGCCCGGTTTACCCTGGAATTTCTTCTCCGCAGTTTACACCTGCCGCAAGCATTGAAGAGAATGGCTATCGCGAAACACACTTTAAATTTCATTCGCATTTGGGAACCCACATTGATGCTCCGTCGCACATGCTTGAAACGGGTCTTTCGCTCGACAAGCTGGATATTTATACCTTTTCAGGAAAGGCTTTGATTATTATGGTTCCGAAAGAGGTAAAAATTATTGAAAAAAAATTCATACAAAATTTTAAAGCGCAACTTGCTGAAACTGATTTTGTTCTTTTCAAAACTGGTTGGAGCCGTTTTTGGGGGGAGAAAGAATATTTTGGAGATTTTCCTGTTTTGGATACCCCGGCGCTGGAATTTTTGCTTTCATTCAGGTTGAAGGGAATTGGTTTTGATACCATTTCTGCCGACCCAATGAACAGTAAAGACTACAAAAATCATTACGCTATTTTTGAAAAAGGGCTGATAATCGTTGAAAACCTGGTATTTCCTGAAGATGTAAAAAGCACCACAGGAGAATTTTCATGTTTTCCTTTGTATTATGAAAATTCTGATGGTTCCCCTGTGCGGGCCATTTTCAAAACAGATTAAGTTTTTAAATTGAAATTTCTGTTGTTCCTTTTGGCAAATCAAAACACAAAAAAGTTTCAGAGCGGTCGGAATAAAAAGTGTGTGCATTCAGTTCCGTTTTTTTTGTAACCTGCTTAAAAGGCGCCCGGTTCTTTATTTGTACATGGCGAAGCGGGGCATTTATTTTTAAGGTAAAATTGCCGGTGGCAAATGGCGCTTTTAACCGAATGCTGTCTGCTCCGGCCTCAATGGTTGTCAGTTCTTTTGCCGCCCAGTAGCGTGAAATTTCAGCGAGTTTCATCCAAATTAAATGATCGTACTTTTGATTCAACCGTTGTACAATCTGTTTCAGAATGGTAAAACCCACTTTTTCGCCGTTAAAGTAAATACCCGGCCAGTGGCAAACCATAATTGCGGGTTCGCCCGATTCAATTACATCCACCATTCTGCCGTGCTGCAAATCGGCAGTAATAAATTTATTTACATCGCCCGGTACCAGCCCGTCCCAGCCACCAAACCAGTCGCCGGTGCAGCCCAATATCGAAACCACACACTTCGGATCGCCGGACTCCAAACCGGAAGCAAATTTCACTTGCGGGGCCACACTTTTGTCTTTGTCCGTGAACAAGTCGCGAAAATAATGCGGAATTTCAGCCCCGTAAACATCGCGAACCGCTTGCAGAGTTCCCAATGCCAGGTTGTCCTGGTTGCGGCCAGCGTATCCACCGGGCGTGGTCAGCCCTTCGCAGGGCAAACCTGCTTCTTTTAAAATATTTAATGCATAAGCCTGATATGCAGCCAGTTCATCAGTACTTTTGTTCTGGCTCCATTCCCAGTTTTCCATATATTCGGGTGTGGCCTGCGGAAATGGCCTCCCGGTTTTTATATCAATTACCCTTGTGTGGCTGACCATTTCAGGGTGGATATCCCAGTTGGGCAAAATAACTTCGCGAATCAGGTTCAGACTGTCATGCAATTCTTTTTCCGTCCACCCGGGAATAAACCGGCTCACCCAACCCGTGCATGCCGGATACGGAACCACACTGTATTTCCCTTTTACCCCGTTTTCTATCGCCCACTCGCCAAATTCACGTACAAAACTGTCCGGGATTTCGCGTGGCAACTTTCGCCAGTTTTGCTTGTAATTTTCAGGAAAAACTTCGGCAAACTGAGGAATTCCGTAATATGCCAAGTTTACAAGCGTGGTTGAATCGTCGATAATCAAACTCACCGGCACACGGTTTCGCGGGTTTACAACCTCAACTTCAGGAGCATTTTCCTGTGAAAAATTTAATCCGGGAACAACTGCCAGGGCAGTCCCGGCTTTTACGGTTGTTTTTATAAAGGTTCTTCTGCTTTTTTTCATCACTTTTTTTGAATGAATTTTCAGTAAGTTAAGAAAAAAAGAAAAGAAACCGGAGATTTATTTCAAAACAGTTTATTTGCCTTTTCGCCAACGGCGGGTAGCGGTTTTTACAGGGAAAACACCATGACTAACTGATTTTACATCTTCAATGGAATAGAAAGCTTTTGGATTGGTTGTTTTTACTATGTCCTCCACTTTCTGAATTTCGGTGCGTTTGATGAT
>JAFGDX010000084.1 GCA_016931875.1 Prolixibacteraceae bacterium | reverse complement strand
GTTGCGATTGCTACAATCGCTACCGCTGTAATTGTAAATAATAATTTAATTGTTTTCATAACCATTCAATTTTTAATTGTTAAACATGAATGTCGGTACAAACATATATGTTTTTCAGCATTGTGTTGTAAAACATATATTAAAATTGCTTAAAATAAATGTAAAATTAACAATCAAAATTAACAATTACATTAAACACATCACAAAACACTTATAAACAGGCAATTTCACAAAAGTTTGTTTTTTTATCAAATATCGTGCCAATCTAATTTTTGTCTTGTTAAATAATTTTTATTTACATTTGAAAAAATCAATTTAATGAACATAAAAATTCTGCAACTGCTTGACGGGGCGAGAGATGCTAACGGATTAACAGTGATTATCGATGTATTCAGGGCATTTTCAACCGCCTGTTATGTTTCTGATTTTGGTGCATTAAAAATAATTCCGGTAGGAGACATTCATGTTTCGTATTTGTTAAAAGAGCAAAACCCGGAATTTATTTTGATGGGGGAACGCAACGAGCAAAAACCACCGGGTTTTGATTTTGGAAATTCACCTTCGCTGCTGGATCGCGAAAAACTCGAAGGCAAAACCATTGTCCATACCACAAGTTCGGGGACACAGGGAATTGCAAATGCAGTAAAAGCCAATGAAATAATCACCGGAAGTTTTGTAAATGCAGGAGCAATTGTGCGTTATATACACCGGCAACAACCACAAACCGTTTCGCTGGTTTGTATGGGTTACGCCTGCGAATACCCCACTGACGAAGACACTCTCTGCGCTGAATATATCAAAAACGAACTAAACAATATTCCCAATAATTTTACAGAAATGATTGAAACAATTCAAAGAGGTTCGGGCGCCCGATTTTTCGATCCTGAAAAACAGGATTGGTCGCCCAAAGCCGATTTTGACTTGTGTTTGAACCTGAACCGCTTCAATTTTGTATTAAAAGTTGAAAAAGAAAACAATTTAAATTATTTGCGGAAAATTGAAATTTAATACCTTCAGCACCCGCAAGAAAAATACACATGAATAATACCGTATGAAAACTTACAATTTTGACGAAATCGTTCCGCGCGAAGGGACCGACTGTATAAAATACGATGCCCGCGAATGGATGTTTAAAACCAATGATGTTTTACCGCTTTGGGTGGCCGATATGGATTTTCGCACCCCCGATTTTATTGTAAATGCTATAAAAAAAAGGGCAGAACATGAAATTTACGGCTACACTTTTAAACCCGATTCGTATTTTAACTCGGTAATTGGATGGATGAAACGCCGCCATAACTGGGATATTCAAAAAGAGTGGATTTCATTTAGCCCGGGCGTGGTTGCCGGATTAACACTGGGCATTGAAACATTTTCGAAACCCGGCGACGAGGTAATTGTGCAGCCGCCGGTTTATTTTCCGTTTTTTGATTGTGTAAAAGGCACCAAACGAAAATTGATTGAAAATCCCCTCAAAATTGAAAATGGAAGATATACGTTCGATTTTGATGACTTAAAAACAAAAATCACTCCCAAAACCAAAATACTGATGCTGTGCAACCCTCAGAATCCGGGCGGAATGGTGTGGACAAAAGAAGAGTTGGAAGAACTTTCAACTATCTGTTTGCAAAATAAAATCATGGTGATTTCAGATGAAATCCATTCCGATTTAATTTTCAGGGAACACAAACACATTCCGTTTGCAACCATATCAGAAGAAGCAGCCAATAATTGTGTGGTTTTTATGGCACCCAGCAAAACATTTAATGTAGCCGGGCTTTCTTCTTCTCTTGCCATCATCCCCAACAAAGCCAACTTTGCCCGTTACGAAAGAGCACTGGGAGTGGGTCATCTGGGTATGGGAAATATTTTTGGCTCGGTGGCACTGGAAGCAGCATACTCTCACGGCGATGAATGGCTGGAACAAATGCTTGCCTACCTTTGGGAAAATTACCGGCTGCTTGAAAAATATTTCAAGAAAAACCTGCCTAAAGTAAAGGTGATGAAACCAGAGGCAACCTACCTCATCTGGCTCGATTTTACAGAATACGGCATGAACGATGAAGAACTCTCAAAATTTATTGCAGATAAAGCTAAAGTTGGCCTCAACAACGGCGGCCGTTTTGGAACTGGTGGCAATGGCCGGATGCGAATAAATATTGGTTGTCCGCGAAGTATTTTACTGAAAGCACTGGAACAAATAGGAAAAGCGTTTAATGATAAGTAGTGTCGTCGATACAAACTTGTCATTTCGAAGGAGGTACGACCGAGAAATCTCTCTTCCTTAAAACCAGATTTCTCCTCCTTCATCGTCGAAATGACAGCTAGTTTAGGCTCAGATATTACTGATCGAGCCACAATTTAAAATCTTTTGAACGTTCGCGACTTACAATAATGTCTTCTTCTGGTTTTGGTACTATTTCAATCTTGAAACGACTATTAAACCAGGTGTGAATATTTCGGATACACTCAATGTTTACGATATATTTTCGGTTGATTTGAAAAAACAGATGTGAATCAAGCATTTTTGAAAGTTGTTCGATGGAATGATTAACCGGGAATCTTGAGTTTTCAAATGTTACGGCAAAAGTTAACCCTTCATCAAATAAAAACCAGGCTATGTTCTCGCTTTTTACAGAGCGATACCTGTCGCCAAGTTTTATCAAAAACCGCCTTTTTATTTCAGGCCTTTCCGGGAAAACAATTTTTTTTAACAAATCGTTTTCCGGTGGGAGAAACAACTCACGAAAATTGCTAAATTTATCGAGTGCCATTTTTATATCCTGATAATCATAAGGCTTCACTATATAATCGATGCTGTTGACGTTAAAAGAACGGAGTGCATATTCATTGTAAGCTGTAGTAAAAATAACGGGTACTTTTACTTTTACCTCGTCAAAAATCTCAAAACAACTTCCATCGTTCAACAAAATGTCCTGGAAAACCAAATCGGGAGGTGGGTTCTTTTGGTACCACTGAATCCCCTCTTTAACTGAACCAATAACTGCAAGTACATTTATTTCAGCATCGTATTTTTTTAGAAGTTGGATAAGGCGTTGGGCGGTATGTTTTTCATCCTCAAACAATAAAACGTTCATAATCAGTTTGTTTTAACGAAGGTATTTTAACTGTAAACTCTCCATTTTCAGCATTTACCAGAATTTGCTTTTTTGAAATAAGTTCATATCGCTTTTTCAGGTTTTTCAAGCCGGTTTTAGTTGAAGGTTCACTTCTCTGTCGGAGGTTCAGATTATTTCTTACAACCATAAAATCATCTTCCGTTTCAATGACTATTCTCAGGGGATCCTCAGGATTATATTTATTATG
>JAFGDX010000532.1 GCA_016931875.1 Prolixibacteraceae bacterium | reverse complement strand
GTCCCGATATTTAATTCCGGCCAGAAGATGTTTCGGGTTCAGCAGGCAAAAATTGATTTGGACAAAGCTGCCACCGAACGCCAGCTGGCCGAACTCACCCTTCAGAAAGATTATTTAACGGCAAAGGCAGAAATGGAATCGGCGCTGGAGAAACTGGAAAACGATATTGAAAACCGCGACCTGGCTGAAAAAATCCTGGAAAAATCGAAAATTAAATTTAACAACGGGATTACCAGCAGTACCGAGCTTTCGCAGATTGAAACACAGTACATTGAGTCTCACGGAGCTTATATCGGCTCTACTTTACAGGTGCTTCAGGCCGACCTGAATCTCAAAAAAGCCATAGGAAAACTTTAATCAGAAACAATAAAAAACAAGCATAATGAAAAAGATAGTAATTAGTTTATTTGCCATAGCATTGCTTGCATCGTGCAGCAGTAAAACCGATGATATTGAATCAAAACGTCAGGAATTGCAGCAGTACAAACAACAGCAACACGAACTGGCTCAAAAAATTGAGGCCCTTGAAAAAGAACTCTCCTCGGCCGAAGAGGAAGAGGTTGTAAAAGTAAAAGTTGTAGAACTGGAAGAAAACGATTTTGAACATTTTATTGAAGTGAACGGCAATGTGGAAGCCGAATACAATGTGAATGTAAGCCCCGAATCGGTGGGAGTTATTGAAACCGTTTTTGCCAAGGAAGGGCAACATGTTTCAAAGGGGGAAGTTCTGGCCAAACTAAAGACCGAAACCCTGCAGCGTTCGATCGATCAGCTAAAAATACAGCTCGCCCTTGCCACCACCAATTACAACAGGCAAAAAAACCTGTGGGATCAGAATATTGGTTCCGAAATGCAGTACCTGGAGGCAAAAACCAACATGGAAAGCCTGCAGAAACAAATTGAAGGGCTGGAATCGCAGATAGAAATGTCGGAAGTACGTTCGCCGGTGGATGGGGTGGTTGATGTAGTTTACCAGGAAAAAGGCGATATTGGCAGTCCGCAAACCCCGTTTGCCAAAGTAGTAAACATCAGCCAGCTAAAAATTTATGCCGATGTTTCGGAAGCATACCTTACAAAAGTTCACACCGGCGACCAGGTGAAAGTATTTTTCCCGGCCATCGGCAAGGAATTAGAAACATCCATAAAACAAATTGGCAATGTTATCGATCCGAACAGCCGGACTTTCAGAATACGTTTGGATATCAACAACCCGGGCAAGGCCATCAAACCCAACCTGCGGGCGGTGATTAAAATTCGCGACTATGTGGCCGAAAAAGCCATTGTTGTGCCTACTTTATATGTAAAGGAAGACTTTACCGGCAAATACACCTACATAGCCGAAGACAGCGGCAATAACAACATTGCCAAAAAAGTGTATGTAACCACAGGTGTTACCAACAATAACATGACCGAAGTGGTTTCAGGGCTTTCGGCAGGAATGAAAATCATTTCCGAAGGGTACAACCAAATTGCAAATGGTTCAGTAATTCAATACTAAACCCAGTTAAATACCATTAACACTTATTCAAAATGGTGAAAGAAAAAGAATCAAACATACAGAATATTCAGCGCAAATTTAAACCAACCTATCTTGCGCTGAAAAACAAAACAACGGTATACATTTTTACAGCATTGCTGGTGTTTTTTGGCTTGTTCTCCTACAACCAGATGCCCCGCGAAGCAATGCCCGAAATTGTAGTTCCTTACATTTTTGTTCAAACCATTTATCCGGGAAACTCGCCCGAAGATATTGAAAACCTGATTACAAGGCCCATTGAACAGGAATTGAAGGGAATGAAAGGGATCAAACAGGTTACCTCCGCATCGTACCAGGATGTGAGTACCATTTTTGTTGAATTCAATACCAATGTATCGGTACCACAGGCGTTGCAGGATACCAAGGACCGTGTGGACAAAGCCCGGACCGATTTGCCCGACGATTTGGATAATGACCCGCTGGTAACCGATTTCGACTTGTCGGAGTTCCCGATTATGAATGTGAATATTTCCGGCGACTTTAGCATGCGCGATTTAAAAAACTATGCCGAAACCCTGCAGGAAGAATTTGAAAGTTTCAGGGAAATCTCCGAAGTGCGCATTCGCGGTATCGAAGAAAGGGAAATTCAGATTAACGTCGATCCGCATAAACTCGATGCGGTTGGATTAACTTTCGAGGATATTGCTCTGGCAATACAGTTTGAAAATATCACCATGGGTGCCGGAGAATTTACCGCCGACCAAACCCGGAGAATTATTCGCACCGAAGGCGATTATAAAAATGTGGAGCAAATTGCCAATACCATTATCAAAGTAAACAACGGAATACCGGTTTACATACGCGATGTGGCCACTGTTGTTGACGGATATAAGGAACAGGCAACCATTGCCCGGCTTAACGACAAACCGGTGGTAACACTTTCCGTTACAAAAAAATCGGGCGAGAATATTCTCGATGCTTCCGAAAAAGTTCTGAAGGCCATTGATGAGCAAAAGGAATTGGGTTATATTCCCAAAAACCTTGATATTGTTATCACCGAT
>JAFGDX010000531.1 GCA_016931875.1 Prolixibacteraceae bacterium | reverse complement strand
TGTGTGCGAAATTTGCAGGAAAGTCAATTCATTTTCTTTAAAAACTAACAAGTATGAATAGTTTTGACTCACAATTTACGGGTGGTATTTCAGGGTTGATCGTACTTTTTACCGCTGAAACGGATGTAGAGACGGATGAACAGGGCAGGATTGTTTCTCTGAAGGGAAAAGACCAGGCAGTGTCAGAAGTAAATAGTCTCCTTGAAAAGTTCGGGGCAGAAATTCGTGCTGTAGGGAGTAAAACACCCGGTGGAAAGCCACTTACCAACGCCAGTCAGATGAGGTTTTTTATGATACATGGTTCCGGAAATCTGGAAGAGTTGCGACGCAAATTACTTCAAATAAACATTGTTGATACCGCCTATTTCAAACCGGCGGATGAAGATCCGGCCATGAACGAATAATCGTATCTCTGTTCAAACTTTCAGGCAACAACCGGGTTTGAGACTTTAATCGATTAAAATACCCTGATTTTACAATTATGAATCCAACTGCAACACTAGCGAAATCAATGGTAATATCGCACCTTGGGGTGTCTTTGGGAAATGAGGAAAAGGGAAGAATTATTGCGCTGCCCACCTCTGAAGTATTTTATAATCAGGAACTAATTTCCTCTTTTCTTCAGGTTCCGGCTTCAACTCTCGACAATGGTTTTCAGGCCCACTTGTACACCCAACCTTCCGACACACTGGTGGTGTATTTGCGCGATGTGAATAAATCACTCATTCAGCAAACCGTACGCTGTATTTCTGTCAATACTGACATTTGGAAATCCCTGACCGGAATTTCACTGGCAGAGAACCATGTTGTTATTGCCGGTAACCACTCAGGATTGTATATGGATGAAATTCCCACGGGAATCCGGCTCAGACAGGGAACGCTCATCAATGTGGCTGTCAGGCTGGCCGAACAGGAAAATAAAGCGATTCTGGCATTTGTATTTAATGAACATTTTTTACAGGAAGCGGGACTGAATTTCCCAAAAAACAGTTTTTTGCAAAAGGTGGCGCAAACTACTTCGCTGCTGATGGATAAAAACAGAACCATCCAACTGCTGCAAAAAAACAAAGTGCCTGTCCCGCTTACTTATTTTTCTGAAAAACAGTTGAACACAATCAGTAAAAACGGCAAATATGTTTTTAAACCTTCGGGAGGTGCGGCTGGCATTGGCGTTTATTCAAACGAAGGCAACGGGGCTTCGCCGGAGGAATTGCAACTGCACATCCAAAATCTGAAGAAAAACCACTTGCTGCCGGATAATTACCAGATTCAGGAATATTTGCCCGGCCCGGTGGTTGGAGCACTTGTTCTTTTTTATTCCGGCGGGAGATATAAGATTTTGCAAATACACAATCAAACAATAAACCGGGAAAACAGGTTTAAAGGCGGGTACTGGAGCCACGAAAATGAAAAACGCAGTTTTGACAGTGTAAATAAACTGGTAAAGAAAATTGCTGTCATTAAAGAACTGAATTTCGCCGGGTTGATGGGATTGGACATTATTGATGGAAAGATAATAGAAATTAATCCAAGAATTACGGCCTCTTCCCCGGTAAGTCATTTACGGGCACACGAGAAAGAGATAAGAAAATTTTGGGGAAGTGATTTTAATCTGAAACGGATTGATATTAATACCTCGGTTTCAATTTCGCAAAAAATGGTGGAAAGCGGTTGGCTTAAAATGAATATCACTGAGTTGTGGAGAAAATATAAAGTACTGATTCTTCCTCAGGGGCTGAATCCCGTTGGAAATTCAAGGGTCGTATTTGTTAACGACGATCACCTAAATACAGTTCAAAAAGAGTTTTTAAAACGGATAGAAATCGATTCAACCAATTGATACAGATTAAGTTCTTCAAAAAGTTACCCCAGTTTATCCGATTCCGGCAAACCCCACTCCTCATGCATTTTTATGCCCATTGTTTCAAGTTCGGCAAGTACCGGCTTGTAAATGTTTTTTGAAGTTGGAATAAGTACCCCGGCATCTTTTATTTGTTCCTGAAGAATCAGTTTTGCTGCAATGGCAGCGGGCAGGGCAACTGTTCGGGCAACCGAGGTGTTTTTTTCAGTGGCAAAATCAAGCAGATACGATTTTACCACTTCTTTTTTTCCGTCCGATTTTTCAACAAGAAACCAGTGTTGCATAATTACCATGTCGCGCGCACCCTCCGGCAACATCATTTTTTTCAGCATTAAATCGGCTGTTAAATCAAAAGTCGATGCTTCCTTTAGCTGAATTCGTTCTTTGCTGAACAAACCAAGCCATTCCATTGCAATTATAGGCGGACTGTTTAAGGTCAGATTTAATTTCTCAGCCACTTTTTCTTTTACATTGGCCGGATAAACTCCAATATTTTCAGCCACCACATCTCCACACGATTTGCCTTCAAAATTTTTTCTTTCATTGGAAATCATCCCCAGCGTTTTTATGGCATCCATGGTTTCGCACCAATTGGGGTATCTGAAAGTTCCGCGATACATGGTTTCAGTTTCGTGCAAACCATAAAGCGGAATGTAAACCAGTGAATCGCGGTTGGGGTAAACTTCCATTTGGCCCAACTCAGGAAAATCGATTTTCATAAGATTCTTGAACAGATTTTCTGCAGGTATTTCAATAATCTTCCCGTTTTTCAGAAATTTGGCGTCATTGTTTCCGGCCAAAATTACACCGCGTGGCGACCAGGAGAATTTGTAGCGGAACGGATTGTTGGCTTCTTCAGGAGCAGGCAGCGCACCGCAAAGCGAATAAAATTGTTTGACTTTGCCGCCCTCATCGTGTACTTTATCAATAATTCGCATGGCAGTCATGTGGTCGAATCCCGGATCTACACCCATTTCATTCAGAATGATAATTCCTGCTTCTTTTGCTTCATTGGCAAGGGATTTCATTTCCGCAGAAACATAAGAAGTAGTAACCATGTTCTTTTTATGCTTAATGCAGAGTTTGGCAACGGTGCTGTGAAAAGTGTAAGGCAGCAAACTAACCACCAAATCGTGTTCCGAAACCATTTTGTCGAGCATTTCCAAATCATCAGCTGTCCACGAAAAACTTTGTCCGTGTTTTCTGCCTTTAAGTAAATTGTCAGCTTTTTCTTTTGTGCGGGTGGCAATGGTAAGGCCAATATTTTGGTCGAGTATATAATCGGTGAAAGGTTGGGCAACCATTCCGGCGCCAAGTAGCAATACTTTTTTCATTTTATGGGTTTTCTGTTAATTGAACAAAAACAGGTACGTGTAATTGTCTCTTTCTGTTGCTAAAATTTGTGAAAATCTAAAGTTGCTAATTTTTTTGAAATAACACGCACAAGTTCGTGTTATCTAAATAATAACATTTATTGTTATAAAACATCTCATCCCGAATACAATACTTGTTAAACAACACATTCTGAAATTTTACGCGAGTGATATAGTTTTTGTAAATTGCTGACATGATTCAATCGTATGCATGTCCGGTTTTTTTCTACGTCGGGATGCCCGAATGTCTCGACGACGATACGGTTTCGCATTAGCTGCATCCGTGCAGTTTCCTTTTGCTCCAGTTTTGATAGCTGCTGTTCTTTGCTCTGTTGTGTTTTATGCAAATTTTGCTTGATACAAAGAAGTAAATCTTATTAAAATTTTTTGCAATGAAAGTTTCATCCGGAAATAAGGGTGATGGCATTCGTTCCGATTGTTACATCGAAATTTGTGACAATCCGGGAGCGGGCAATCAAATTTTGCTGAAAAGTAAAGTAAAGGTACTTTTCGGAAAATCCATCGAAGAACTGTGTTTGAGTATTCTTGATTTCTTTGAAATTGAAAATGTTTTGATTGAACTGGAAGACTCAGGCGCACTGCCGTTTGTGATTGCCGCCCGTTTGGAAGCCGCCATTCAGCAATATCTTCAAACCGAGAAAATGTATTTGTTGGAGAAAATACCCGAAAATGATTACGAAGTTCAACCTGACCGTTTCCGGCGCACCCGCTTGTACATTCCCGGAAACAACCCGAAAATGATGATTAATGCCGGCATTTATGGCAGCGACGCCATTATTCTCGATTTGGAAGATAGTGTACATCCGTCCAAAAAAACAGAAGCGGCGATTCTGGTTCGGAATGCACTTTGCCGGGTAAATTTTTACGGAGCTGAAAAAATGGTGCGGATCAATCAGATTCCGGAAGGATTAAAGGATTTGAAGTACATTGTCCCGTTTGGCGTTCAAACAATTGTAATTCCCAAAAGTGAGTCGGCTGATGACATTTTGTTTGTCGAACAGCACATTCAGAAAATTACCGGAAAACCCAATTCCATCCATTTGATACCAATTATTGAAAGTGCACTGGGGGTGGAAAATGCTTTCGAAATTGCGGTTTCTTCCGAAAATGTAGTGGCAATGGCCATCGGTTTGGAAGATTACACTGCCGACATTGGCGCGAAACGAACTGAAGCCGGAAATGAATCGTTTTTTGCCCGGAGCCGTGTAGTTAATGCCGCCCGGGCCGCCGGAATTCAGCCGCTGGATTCGGTGTTTTCCAATTTTGAAGATTTGGAGGCGCTGGCCAAAACAGCTCATGATTCAAAAGCGCTCGGTTTTGAAGGGTTGGGATGTATTCATCCCGGACAAATTAAAACGGTGAACGAATGTTTTTCTCCTTCGGAAAAAGAGATTGAAAAAGCGAAAAAGATAGTTTTTTCCTTTCAGGAAGCTGAAAGTAAAGGATTGGGCGTGGTTGCCGTCGATTCGAAAATGGTGGATGCGCCGGTGGTAAAACGGGCACAGAAAACCATTGAAGATGCGATAGTTTTCGGATTGTTAAACCAAAACTGGATGGAAAATTATGGAAACGAACTGGGTTAAAAATGCTGCCGGAAGAATGGTCCCGACACAAGTGAACGGTGAGGAAGTCAT
>JAFGDX010000530.1 GCA_016931875.1 Prolixibacteraceae bacterium | reverse complement strand
TTACCGAGTCGCCGCCAAAATTATTGACTTTTACTTCTCCGAATTTGTTGGATATTTCCAGTGTTTGAACACTGTTAACTGTCCACCCCTGGTGGAGTTCTTTTGTTTTTTCTTCTGCAGATGCTTTAAATCCTCCCAAAAGCAGGGCGATTGCAAGCAGCAGGTTGAATAATTTAAATTTCGATTTCATGTTGTGTATTTTTTTGTTGTTGTTTTACTTCTTCCAATTTATTTACAATCATATTTATAACACTAAGCTTAGCCTGGTAATATTCCAGCATGGCATTGATAACCCGCTCGTCGTTTGGGTTGGCGGCCAAATCTTTCCGGAGGTTGTTCAGCCGTTGTTCAAATTCGGCAAGTTCTTCCTGCATCATTTCCTGTTCTTCCTGAGAGATAAAACCTTCGTTACTTAACGATTCCCACTGGGTTAATCCGGCATCAATGGCGTTGGTATAATAATATTCCACTTCCTGGTATTCGGGTGAAACCGAAGCCAGTGAAAGGCTGTTTGCAGTATTTGTTGTTTTATTTTCGTTTTCCGGCGATGAAAGATAGATGGCAATCTGGTTACCTGCAAGGAAAACAAAAATAACCGCTGCTGCAACTTTCCACACCAGATTCAGGGAAAGCTTTTTCTTTTTGTCCTGCAACTTCAGCCGGTTTTCAAAACGTTCGAAGTGGCCTTCTGTCGGTTCATTGTCGTTCAATTCCTCCCGGTTTTTCAAAATCAATTCTTCTATGTAGTCTTTTTCTTTCATTTCTAGTTGTATGAAAATATTTCCTTGTCTTTTAATTGCTCTTTCAGTTTGTTTTTGGCGCGCAACAACTGTGTTCGCGACGATGAGTTGCTGATTCCCAGTATCTGGCTGATTTCATCGTGGTCGTACCCTTCAATCAAATACAGGCTTAAAACAACCCGGTAACCGTCGGGCAAATTCTGAATGGCTTTTTTAATGGTTTCAATATTCACCTCTTTGGTTTCCATTTGGTAATCGGCAATCTGAGAATTTCTTTCATTTACTTCCTCAAACTGCACTTTTCTTTTTTTTAGTTGATCCAATGAACGGTTGACCACAATTTTTTTCAGCCACGCTCCAAAACTAACTTCACCCTTGTAGGTATCTATTTTTTTGAACGCTTTCAGAAACGCTTCCTGCATAACATCTTCCGCTTCCATCTCATCGTTGAGAATTCGTAAACTAACGCTGTACATAGCTTTGTAGTACAATTTGTACAACTGGAACTGTGCTTTCCGGTTTCCCTGCCTGCACTGGTCAATTATCTCCTGATGTATGTTTTTGTAAAGTGCTTCCAACTTTTTTAATTCTGATTCAATGACGACAGCAATAACTCAATGTTGCATACGCTTTGAAATTATTTTTTGTTTTGAAGGTATTTGTTGCAAAACGAATGAAGTAAGTGAATGTCATCTTCACCTAAAAAGTTCAGTCTTTCAAAAAAACGGGGGTAGATATTTGTGTTTTCCTTGAATCCGGTGTCGTGCAAAACGGTTTTTATTTTTTCTTTTAAGGCACTGAAACCTTGTTCGTTTTTATTGGCTTTTTCAGTTGTGATATAATTGAGTTTTGAAAGTTCGTAGCAGTACAACATTACCGCCTGAGCCAGGTTGAGCGAAGGATAGCTGGTTTGCAAGGGAACCGTGGTAACCAAATCGCAAAGTTTTAGTTCTTCATTGGTCAGTCCCGATTCTTCGCGGCCAAAAACCACGGCCGTTTTTTGAAGCGAGCTTTTTTTACGAGTGAGAAAATCAGGCAGGTCGGGCAGGGGGAAATAGTCGTTTTTTACACTTCGTTTTTTGGCGGTGGTTCCTATTTTAAAATCAATGTCGTGCAAAGCTTCTTCCAGCGAATGAAAAACAGTAGCATTTTCAAGAATATCGCTGGACGCATGTGCCAGCCAGCGGGCGGGCGGGCTTAAATAATCGCACGGATTTACCAGTCGCAGACTTGCAAACCCCATTGTTTTTAAGGCACGGGCAGCGGCTCCCACATTTTCAGGAGTTGCAGGTTCAACAAGAATAAAACAAATTTCCATTCCACTTCAAATTTTTTCCCAACCCAAAAGTAGATTTTTAAAGTGAATTGTAGTACTGAACCAGCTGTTTCAGATCTTCAGC
Organism: Prolixibacteraceae bacterium; assembly: GCA_016931875.1. GTDB lineage: Bacteria > Bacteroidota > Bacteroidia > Bacteroidales > Prolixibacteraceae > Draconibacterium. The sequence goes on along the minus strand of JAFGDX010000530.1, from coordinate 5,762 downwards.
TTTGCGATGTTTTGTATTGTTTTTTTTGATAAATGCCTCCATTTTTTCGTGGTTGTCGGGGAAAACTTCCATCATGTCTTTTTTCCCCGAAATCAGTTTTGCTTCGCTCGTACCAACCCTGATGTAATAACTGTCGGTTTTTCTTTCAAATTTTGCCGGTTCGGCTTCTTTGTAGGCTCCGGGTTCAGTTGCTTTTTTAAATTCAATTTCGGGCTTTATTAATAGCGATGCATTTCCTTCTTCGGCAAGGATAAAAAAACCACGGCGTATTTTTTTTGCCATGCTGTAGGGAAGATAAACCATCGTGTATTTGCCAAATTCAACCTTGTCAATAATTTCAGGGGTTGTCAGCGCCTGAACTCCATTTCCGGTGTCGAACTCCAAATCGTCGTTGTAAATGTTGTAACGCAAGGGTACATCCACATATTGGGTATTGGAGGTGGTGAATAAGGTTCCTTTGATAAATTCATTTTCAAGATAGGGAGAACCTTCAATTTCGCTTTCCGAGAGTGTTTCCAGAAAACTACCTCCCTTCAGCATTTGCGAAGTATTAAAAAGATCGATGGCCTGGCGCACATCAAGGTTTTGCGCTGTTAAAACATTCGCAGCCCAAAACAATATAAAAACGGATAAATAATATTTTTTCATTTTTCAGACTATTTTTGATAAATATAACACGGCCATAAATTTTAAACCAATTTTATGGCACAATGTTTTTAGAAAAGTTATGGCACATTCTCACGAAATAGAACAGGTTTCCACTTCCAAACTGGTTTTTACTATTGTTCTGAACGGCGTTATTACCGCTGCGCAGATTATTGGAGGAATTGTATCCGGAAGTTTGGCTCTGATTTCAGATGCGATACATAACCTGAGCGATATGGTTTCGGTTATTCTGGCTTATGCAGCGCAGCTTCTCGGGCAAAAACCCAACACACGCAAATCAACCTTCGGATATAAACGCGCCGAAATTCTGGCTGCGTTTATCAATGCACTTTCGTTGATTGGAATTTCGGTGTTTCTGGTTTTCGAAGCAATCGACCGTATGTCCAATCTTCCGGAAGTGGATGCCCGGTGGATGTTCTGGCTGGGGTTGCTTGGGCTTGTGGCCAACGGGATTTCAGTACTTATTCTGGAAAAAGAAAAAAACAAAAGCATCAACATCAAGGCGGCCTACCTTCACCTGCTGGGCGATGCACTTACTTCTCTGGCAGTAATTCTGGGAGCGGTTTTGATTTGGCTTTTTGAAATTTACTGGATTGATCCGGTGGTAACCATTGTAATCAGCATCTACCTTTTTGTGCACACCATTCAACTGCTCAGAGAATCGGTAACCATTCTGATGCAAATGGCACCTTCCAACCTTAACAGCAGTGAGATAGAACATCGTTTGACAGAACTGGAGGGCCTGAAAAATGTTCATCATATTCATTTGTGGAATTTAACTGATAAACTGATTCATTTTGAGTGCCACATTGCATTGACAGAAGACATAAAAGTTTCGGAAACAAACCGGTTGTTTGAGCAGATTCGTGAAATTCTGCATGATGAGTTTGATATTGAGCATGTTACCATTCAGTTTGAATATGCCCCAAATCACAAACAACAATGCGGGTATTAGATAAGAAAACTAAAACCGGCAATGTTGGCTTATTTCTGTACAGAAACCTGGCCGGCGCTTCCGGTTCATCTCAAGGTTTCTTTTTCATTTAATTACGTTGAATGTGAAAGTGGTAAAAATTGTTTAAGTTTGAAAAATACAGGTTAACAAAGCAACCTTTTTGCGAGTAACATCATCTGTATGTAAAAAATCAAAATGAAAAACCGATTCTTAAAAAGCCAAAATAGAATTATTACATTGATTATGTCCCTGCTCGGAATTGGAACTGCTTGTTCATTTGGCGGTTGCGAATATGGTACAATGGCAGAATATGGTACTCCAAGCGCAACTTTTGTTGTTAAAGGCAAGGTGTCAAATGAAGAGGGATTAAGCATCAACGGTATCAGGGTTATGATGCGTCAGGATACAGCATTGACCGGTCAGAATGGGCAATACGAGGTGGAAACAGTTGATTTTCCATCCAATCAGGAATTTCAGATTCTGTTTGAGGATGTTGATGGGGGAGACAACAATGAATATCAAAATCTTGATACTGTAGTAGTATTTGTTAACCCGGAGTTTGAGGGCGGAGACGATGACTGGTATAGCGGAGAAACCAGTAAGGAATTTGATGTAAAACTGAAGGCTAAAAAGTAATGGTTTCTGATATCTCTTTTCGGAAAAAGATAGCGCTTGAATTATTCCGTCGCTATAAAAATAATGAGAAGAAACTTCACCAATTAAATTATATTTTCTGGGAATGTACACTCAGATGTAACCTTAATTGCTTGCACTGCGGAAGCGACTGCAAAAAGGAATCGCGGGTAAAAGATATGCCCCTTAATGATTTTATCAAAGCTATCGACGAAATCATGGAAATTGTTGAGCCGCATAAAACCATGATTGTGTTTACAGGAGGCGAACCCCTGGTGCGAAATGATTTGGAGATTTGCGGCAGGAAACTATATGAAAGAGGTTTTCCCTGGGGAATGGTTTCAAATGGTTTACAACTTTCGGAAAAACGTTTGGAATCGTTATTAAATGCAGGAATGAGGGCAATCACAATTAGTTTGGACGGGTTGGAGGATTCGCACAACTGGTTGCGTGGCAACAAGAGCAGTTTTGTGAATGCGGTAAAAAGTATCGCTCTCCTGTCGTCAGTAAAAGGGTTGGGATTTGATGTTGTAACCTGTGTGAATCAAAAAAACTTTGCGGAATTGCCGAAATTAAAAAGTTTACTTTTGGAAAGTGGCGTTAAGCAGTGGCGTTTGTTTACTGTATTTCCCATTGGCAGGGCAAAAACTTATAACGAATTACAGTTACCCCCGCAGCAATTTAAACAGTTGTTCGACTTTATTTCAGATGAACGTAAAAAAGGCGATATTAAAATAAATTACGGCTGCGAAGGGTTTCTCGGAAATTATGAAGGGGAAGTAAGAGACAACCTGTTTTTTTGCAGGGCCGGGGTTAATATTGCTTCAGTTTTAATCGATGGCTCCGTATCTGCATGCCCCAATTTAAGAGAGAATTTTGTTCAGGGGAATATTTACACTGACAGTTTCAGGGAAATATGGGAAAAGAAATATTCCATGTTTAGAAACAGAGAGTGGTTAAAAACCGGAGAATGTGCGGATTGTGAATATTTCAGATATTGTGAAGGAAACGGCATGCACCTCCGCGATGAAAAGGGGAACCTGCTTTTTTGTCATCTGAACCGGATAAAAGAAGGAGAAACGGTATAAAAAGGATGCTGTTTTTAGAACAACATCCTTTTTTTGTTCAAAATTCGTTGTTTTGTTACACCAGCCCTGAAAATCCCATAAAAGCCATGGCCAGAATTCCGGCAGTAATCAATGCGATTGGAGTTCCTTTTAAGCCTTTGGGAACATCCTGTAAATCGAGGTGTTCGCGAATTCCGGCAAAAAGAACCAGCGCCAGTCCAAAACCAATGGCATTTGAAATGGCATACACCACGCCTTCCAGTAAATTAAATTCTTTCTGAATGGTTAAAATGGCCACCCCTAAAATGGCACAGTTGGTTGTAATTAAAGGGAGAAATATTCCGAGCGCCTGGTACAAGGCCGGGCTTACTTTTTTCAGGATAATTTCCACAAGCTGAACCAGCGAGGCAATAACCAGAATAAATGCAATAGTTTGTAAAAACGCCAGCCCAAAACTGTCGAGGATGTATTTTTGTATCAAATACGTTACGATGGTGGCAAGAACCATTACAAAAGCAACGGCTCCTGTCATTCCAATGGCGGTTGAAAGTCGTTTGGAAACCCCCAAAAACGGACAGATTCCCAGAAATTGCATCAATACAATGTTGTTGACTAAAACCGCAGCTATAATAATTACAAGGTAGTTCATTTATTTTCCTCCTAACTTTTTTTAATCCGGTTGATAACAGCAATTAAGTAGCCCAGAACAATAAAAGCACCGGGTGCCAGAACAAATAAAAGGGTTACATAATTTTCGGAATACAGTGTGATGTTGAACAGTTTTCCGCTCCCCAGAATTTCGCGGATGCCTCCGAGCAAAACCAGTGCAAAACTAAACCCGAGCCCGATTCCCAGCCCGTCGATGGCTGACGAAAGCAGTGTATTTTTTGAGGCGAAAGCTTCGGCGCGCCCCAGTACAATACAGTTCACCACAATCAGCGGGATAAACAAGCCCAGGCTTTTGAACAACGAGGGTAAATAGGCCTGCATGGTTAACTGAACAATGGTAACAAATGCCGCGATAATGACAATAAAACTCGGGATTCGCACTTTGTCGGGAATAAAACTTTTTACCAGCGAAACCACTATGTTCGACATTACCAGAACAAAAGTGGTGGCCAGCCCCATTCCCAGTCCGTTAATGGCTGATGAAGTTACTCCAAGTGTAGGGCACATGCCCAGCAGCAAAACAAACACCGGGTTCTCTTTTATAAATCCTTTTGAAAAATTTTTCCACTGATTCATGTCTTTTATAGTTTTTAGTTTAGAGTTCAGTGTTTAGAGTTCTAAGTTCCAGGTTGTGTCCTGAATTTACTTTCTTACTATACTCTGAACACTGAACTTTTCTATTTCTTATACTTATCTCCTTTTAAATCACTGCCATTTAAATGTTGTATCAATCCTCTTATAAGTTTTCCCACTTCATCAGCCAAACCATAGCCGTGTTTAAATTCTTCATTGGTAATATATGCATTATCTAAAGCACGATAAAGTTGAGAACGTGTTTCGCCTGCAGACCCTTTTGATATATACAGGAATTGAACAAACTCTTTATTTCCTCCACGTTCAAACCCTTCGGCAATATTGTCCATAGCAGAGCCTGAAGATGCCTTAATTTGGCTAACAAGTTTAAAGTCTCTTGAGAATAAATCTTTGTCCGTATACTTTTTAATAACCTGGCAAAGAACACGTGCTTTTTGCCATGCAATTATATCTTCAAATTTTTGGAATGTGCTCATCACTCGATACTCTAAATTTACATTGAAGCTTAACCCCTAAACTCTGAACTCTAAACCCTAAACCCTGAACTTATTTATTTTTTTCATACGAAGAATACGCCCGTGTCAGCGCATCTAAAAAAGCTCTGGAGGTGATTGTGGATGCGGTTATGGCATCAATATCGCCCCCGTCTTTTGTAACTGAAAACCGTGTTGTTGCCGGGCTTTTCCCGATGATGTTCTGGTTGGGCTTTTCGGCATTGTTAAACCAAACGTCCATTTTTGAGCCCAGTCCCGGCGTTTCCTGATGTTCCAGAACCGAATAGCCTGAAAAATTCCCCGTATTGTCAATTCCGGCCATAATGGAAATAAATCCGCTGAATCCCTTGTTGGTATATGTTTTTACAGCCGTTCCCACCAGTTCTCCGTTTTTGTAGGCCGGAAAAAATTCGAGGCTGTCGCCGCCTTCTTCTGCAAGGGTTTTGAATGAATTACCAAGCGTATCAAATTCAGGAAGAACCTGTTTTATGGCTTCGTTTTGTGCTTTTAGTCTGGCCACTTCAATGGGGCCTTTCGTTAAGTCGTAAACAAACCCAAGGCCGGCGGCGGCAATTCCGGTTACCAGAAAAAGGGTTACTACCATGTTTATAAATGTCGATTCACGTTTTGCCATGGTTATTTTCCTCCAAATCTTTTGGGTTTTACATAGTAATTTATGAGTGG